>JBBQIB010000011.1:0-42381 GCA_038324515.1 Burkholderiales bacterium | reverse complement strand
CAGCACCCAGGACAGCGCAGCAGCAGGCAACAAGACCGACAGCCAGGCCACCAGCGAAGGCGTGACGCCCCACCACAGCAGGGGGCCAGCAGGCTGGCCCTGGCGCATCGCAAAGCCCCAGTGGATGCCGCCCAGAAAGCTGAGGATGACGGCAGAGTAGGCCGACAAGGCCAGCACCGCATCGGGCTGCAACGCCTCATCGACCCACCAGATCAAGCCAGCGCCTGCAGCAAAGGGCAGCAGGCCGGCGACACCCAGCAGGTGGGCCGTGGCGGTGGGCGCTGGCAGCGGCGGTGCACGATCCACCGCACTGTCCACCGCACTACCCACCGCACCACCCACCGCTGTACCCGCCCCGCCGCTGGGCCCGGCCGCGTTCACTTCTTGGCAGCCGCCGTCACCAGCAACTGCTCCAGCATCGCAGCCGGAATCGCCCCTGGCTTGCGGGTGCCGTTCTCAAAAATCAAAGCCGGGGTGCCGTTGATGCGGTGCTTGCGCGAGAAAGCCAGGTTTCTCTCGACCGCAGCCGAGTTGCACGACTTGCCGGCCTTGGCAGGCACCTTGGCTTCCAGCATCCAATCGCGCCAGGTGTCCATCGGATCTTTGGCGCACCACACGTCACGCGACTTGGCCACCGACTCAGGGCCCAGGATCGGGATCAGGAAGGTGTAGATCGTCACGTCCTTCAGTTGCGCCAGATCACGCTCAAGCCGCTTGCAGTAGCCGCAATGGGGGTCGCCAAACACCGCCAGCTTGCGCGCGCCATTGCCTTGTTTGATGACCAGGGCGTCCTTGATCGGCAGGTCATCGAAGTCGATGGCCATCAGCTTTTCCAGCCGCTCGCTGGTCAGATCGGTGCGGGTCTTGGTGTCGATCAGCGCACCA
This sequence comes from Burkholderiales bacterium, assembly GCA_038324515.1. Lineage (GTDB taxonomy): Bacteria > Pseudomonadota > Gammaproteobacteria > Burkholderiales > Burkholderiaceae_C > Rubrivivax. The sequence continues at coordinate 41,496 of JBBQIB010000011.1, read as the reverse complement.
TTGGCGATGATGAAGTCACCTTTTTCGTCGCTGTACAGGATCTCGCTGCCGCCAAAGCGCACCTCCCATAGACCGACCACGGGCGAGCGGGTGATCTCGTCGATCTTGGGCAATTGCGGCAGCCGCTCGGCCAGCACCTTGCGGATCGTGGCTTCCTGGGCCATTGCGCCGGCGCACAACAGCAGCGTGGCCAGGGTCAGCAATCCAAGGATTGAGCGAAGAGTTGACTGAAGGATTGAGCGATGGGTTTTGTACATCTGCAGGGACTCGGCGAAAGTGTTGAAAGATCGGTGGCGGCTGAGCCGCTGCGCAGCGCCTACATGAAGTCGCTCGGCGTGGCGCAGCCTAACGGCCCAACGCCTGGCCGATCAGCAAGCGCTTCAACGGCGCCAGCCGGTTGGCGGCATTCAAACCCCGGTTGCGCAGTTCGCGCAGCCAAGGCTGGTGGCTGGCAAACAGCTGCAGCAACCCGTCGGTGACCTGGGCCATGGCCTGGTTGGGGCCAGCACGTTGGCGCGCGTAACGGGCCAACAAGCGCACATCGCCCAAATCGCGCCAGGGCTCGATACGCGCCCGCTCGGCCAGTACGCTGGCCAGCGCCTGGACGTCGGCCAAGCCCAGGTTCAAGCCTTGCCCAGCCAGCGGGTGCACGACGTGCGCTGCGTCCCCCACCAGCACCCAGCCGGGGCCGTGCACGACTTCGGCACGGGCCAGTTGCAGTGGCCAGGCAGCGCGCTCGCTGCATAATTGCAGCGGGCCTGCGGCGCCGCCGGTGGCGTCCATCAAGGCTTGCACAAATTCCGCTTCTGGCGCTTGCAGCAATTTGTGCGCCTGACTCTGTGGCATCGACCACACCAGCGCCAGCCCGTGGCCAGGCGTGGGGCGGTCCAGCGGCAACAGCGCCAACACATCGGGGCTGCGAAACCATTGCCGCGCCAGACCCGCATGCGCCTGGGTGCTGCTCAGCCTGGCCGCGATGGCGGTGTGGCCGTAGGCATGGCGCTCGACGCGCACCCCCAAGGCAGCACGCGCAGCAGAGGCTTTGCCCTCGGCCACCACGGTCAGCGCAACAGTTGGAGCTGGCGCTGGCGTTGGCGCTGGCGTTTGCGCTGGCGCTCTACCAGCTTCGGTGTACTGCACATGCGGCGAGTAAGTCACCGCAGCGCGCAGTGCAGCATGCAGCTCGGCCGCATCAACGATCCAGGCCAGCTCGGCCAAGCCTTGCGACCAGGCTGAGAAGTCCAGCGCAGCGCCAGGCTGGTCGCCTTCGATGTGCATGTCATGCACGGGCGTCTTGGCGTCAGCCGGCAGCGCCTGCCAGACCTTCAGGTCCGTCAGCAACTTCAACGAAGCTGCATTCAGTGCAAAGGCACGCAGATCCTTGCTGGGTAAAGCCGCTGCGGGCGCCGGACCACCATCGACACCACCCTCACCGGCACCAACACCACCGCCCGCAGCACCACCTTCGTCGCTGAGCTCGACGCTCAGCCCCAGGCGCGCCAGCGCCAGCGCCGCCACCATGCCGACGACACCACTGCCGCGCACCCACACTTCAGAGGAGTTCATGCGTCGAATTGTAGGGAGACCCCCAGGCACAATGCATATCCATGTGATCGGCATTTGACGGGCATTTGCTGCATGAAGGGCTGAAGCAAGGGCGAGCATGCAGCGCGCCCCGGGCCCGTAACCTCAGGAGTCAAGCACTTTGGACGAGCCCATCTGCATCCTCAGCGGACTTTTTGTGCATCCGATCAAGTCTTGCGCCGCGGTCGCGGTCAGCGAGGCGATGCTGATCGAAACCGGGCTCGACCTGGACCGCGCCTGGATGGTCGTCGACAACCACGGCGAGATGCTGACCCAACGCGAGCTGCCGCGCATGGCGTTGATCCAGCCGCAGTTCAAGGGCGACGAGCTGGTGCTGCGTGCGCCCGGCATGCTGGCCCTGCACCTGCGTCTGGATGTCGCCGAGCAGCCGACACGCGTGCGGGTCTGGGACGACGTGGTCAAGGCTTTTGACATGGGTTCACTGGCTGCGCAGTGGTTCACGGATTTTTTGCAGCGGCCGCTGCGCCTGGCACGGTTCGACCCCGAGCAAAAACGTTTGTCCGACTCGCAGTGGACGGGCGAGCTGCAAGCCGAAAACGCCTTCAGCGATGGTTACCCGCTGCTGGTGGCCAATGAGGCTTCGTTGGGTGACCTCAACGCCCGACTGAAGGCCCGCAACGCAGAGGCGGTGACGATGCACCGCTTCAGACCCAACCTGGTGCTGAGCGGCTTGCAGGCTTTTGACGAAGACCATGTGCGCAGTATCCAGATCGATACCGAGGAAGGCCCGGTGGTGCTTCGCCTGGTCAAGCCCTGCACCCGCTGCTCGGTGCCCAATGTCGATCCTCTGACGGCCGAGACTGGGCACGAGCCAGGCGATACGCTGGCCGGCTTCAGAGCCGACGCCCGCGTCAAGGGCGGCATCACGTTTGGCATCAACGCGGTGGTGGTCGAGGGGCTGGAGCATGTGCTGCGCGTCGGCCAGCGGGCCCAGGTGCAATTCGACTTCTAGGGGCGCCAGGGCCGCTCGTCGGCAGCCCCATCTGCTTGCGCAGGTGTTGTGCAGAACGATGTCAGGGTCGTGGCGGCAGCGGGATGAATTCCGACTCGCCAGGCACACCGGCAAAGCGACCCGCCTGCCAATCGTCTGCCGCTTGCATGATGCGTTCCTTGCGCGTTGACACGAAGTTCCACCACATGAACCTCGGGCCCAGGGGCTCACCGCCGATCAGCACCGCGCGGGCTGGGCCGTTGGCAGACAGCATCGGCTCGTCATCTGCCGCCAGCACGGCCATCGTGTGCGCCGGCACCGGCTCACCCTCCAGCGCCACATCACCTTCGACGACGTAGAGGGCGCGTTCAGCCGCCAGCGGCAACGGAAATGCATCGCCCGCAGCCAAATGGATGTCCAGATACAAGGTGGGCGAAGTCGTCAGCACCGGCGACTGCAAACCAAAGGCGCTGCCCACCAGCAAGCGCACATCGGCGCCACCCACCGACACGCGCGGGATGTCGGCGGCGGCTGTGTGGGCAAAGCTGGGTGGGGACTCTTCTGCATCAGCAGGCAACGCCAGCCACAGTTGCAGGCCATGGCTGCGACGCACCTGCTGGCGCAGCTCTTCGGGCGTGCGCTCTGAATGCACGATGCCGCGGCCGGCGCTCATCCAGTTGATGGCGCCCGGCTCGATGCGCTGCACCACGCCGGTGGAATCGCGGTGCATCATCGCACCCTCGAACAGGTAAGTGACGGTGGCCAGGCCGATGTGCGGGTGCGGGCGCACATCGTGTTGATCTCCTGGTCTGGCGGTGATGGGGCCGAAATGGTCGAAAAAGACAAACGGCCCGACAGCAGCACGCTTGGCTGCGGGCAGCAGCCTGCGCACCACGAATCCGCCGCCCAGATCCTTGTCCTTGGCTTGCACAAACTCGATGGCAGGGTTCATGGCAACCAGTGTAGGAGAATCAACGCCTTCCTCCCACTCCCCTGACTGCCCCTGCCATGAGCCTCAAGTGCGGCATCGTGGGCCTGCCCAACGTCGGCAAGTCCACCCTCTTCAACGCCCTGACCCAAGCCGGTATCGCGGCTGAAAACTACCCTTTCTGCACCATCGAGCCCAACGTGGGCATCGTCGAGTTGCCCGACCCCCGGCTGGCCGGCTTGGCTGGCATCGTCAGGCCCGAGAAGGTGGTGCCGGCAATCGTGGAGTTTGTTGACATCGCCGGCCTGGTGGCCGGCGCCAGCAAAGGCGAAGGCCTGGGCAACCAGTTCTTGAGCCACATCCGCGAAACCGACGCCATCGTCAACGTGGTGCGCTGCTTCGATGACGACAACGTGATCCACGTCGCCGGCAAGGTCGATCCGATCTCGGACATCGAAATCATCCAGACCGAGCTTTGCCTGGCTGACCTGAGCACCGTCGAGAAGAGCTTGCACCGTTACGTGAAAGCAGCCCGTTCGGGTAACGACAAAGAGGCTGCGGCGCTGGTCAAGGTGCTGGAGAAGTGCCAGGCCACGCTGGACCAGGCGCAGCCAGTGCGCAGCATCGACTTCAGCAAAGAAGAGAAAGTCATCCTCAAGCCGCTGTGCCTGATCACCGCCAAGCCGGCGATGTTTGTCGGCAACGTCAGCGAAACGGGCTTCGAAGGGAACCCCTACCTGGAGCGCCTGCAGGCCTTTGCGGCAAAACACAACGCGCCGGTGGTCGCCATCTGCGCCAAGACCGAGGCCGAGCTGGCCGACATGGCAGAGGATGACAAGTTGATGTTCCTGCAAGAGATGGGGCAGGACGAGCCAGGGTTGAACCGCCTGATCCGCGCTGCTTTTGGCCTGCTGGGCTTGCAGACCTACTTCACCGCCGGCCCCAAAGAGGTGCGGGCCTGGACGATCCACATCGGCGACACCGCACCGCAGGCGGCCGGCGTGATCCACACCGACTTCGAGCGTGGCTTCATCCGCGCCCAGACCATCGCCTACGACGACTTTTTAGCTCTGGGTGGCGAGCAAGGCGCCAAAGACGCCGGCAAGATGCGCGCCGAAGGCAAAGAGTACGTGGTCAAGGACGGTGACGTGATGAACTTCCTGTTCAACGTTTGAGCCTGAAGCGAGGCACCGCGGCGCTGCTGCTCCGCGCGTGCCACGCCTGATTTCTGGCCCGTAACTCGGCCCCTGATCCGCGTTTCAACCCAGCAGCCGGCACCTAGAGTGCTGGGATGAATCCCTCGCCGCCCACCGCTTCATCGGCCTTTGATGAAAGCGACAGTTTGATCAGCGGATGGGCCGAGCAATCGCTGACGCCGGGCCCAGCGCAGCAACTCAGCACCCAACCAGTGCACACGGTTGGCGTGCTGGGCTTGCTGGGCTGGCAAGGGCCCGAGTTTCGCGCTGCCATCGCCACCGGCTTGGCCTACGCCGTATTGGCCGCCGTGGCGCTGTGGGTCAGCGCACCCGAGGTTTACACCGGATTGTGGCTGCCCGCCGCCGGCCTGGCTTTGGCAGCAACCTTCAGGCGCGGCATCGCAGCCTTGCTGGGCGTGGCGGCAGCGGCATTTGCCGTGCAGGCCATCTGGGCCGACTGGCGCGGGTTGGGGCCGGACATGTCGGTGGCGCTGCCTTTGTGTCTGGCTGTTGCTGCCACTGTGCAAGCCGGCCTGGGCGCCGGCCTGGTGCAGCGTCTGGTGCAACGGCCGGTGCAACGTCCGGTGCAGCCGGGCCAGTTACTTCCAGAAACCCGGCCCGCAGCCTTGCGCCAAACCGTGCTGGCCGCGCTGCTGGCCGGTCCCGTGGCTTGCCTGCTGGGTGCCAGCATCGCCAGTCTGGCGTTGTGGAACTTTGGCGTCGTCCAGACCGCAAGCTTGTGGGCCACAGTTTTCAGCATCTGGCTGGGCAACACGCTCAGCGTCTGGCTGGTGGCACCACTGGTGCTGCACTGTTGGCCGCGCCAGCCGCCCCACGCGCTGGCCGATTCAACGCAGCAAGGATCGAGCCTCTCAGGCCTGATGCTCAGCGTCCCGCTGAGCTTGCTGGTGCTGAGCCTGGCGCTGGCGGTGCTGGGGCTGCAGCAACGGGACCGGCAACAACAGCAAAGGCTGCTGGAGGGCCACAGCCTGGGCCTGGCTGACCAGCTGAGCCGGCAATTGGAACAACCCTGGTTTGCGCTGCAGGCGATGGGGGCCATCGCCGCTGCAGCCGGGCCGACGGCATTGCTGACCGAAGCTGCCAGCGTTGGTGTTCGTGTCGGTGTTGGTGTTGATGGTGATCTTGGCGCAGGCGTCGGCAAGCACACCGCGCTGAATGCCTCTCTGCTGCCCTCCGTACCCGATCAAGGCCTGGTCAGCGCCGGCTTGCTGTGGGCCAACATGGCAGACGGGGCAGACCACCCAGCAAAAAAGGACACCTTGCAGAGCATTGCGCAATGGGTCTGGCCACTTCGGGCTGCCACCCAGGCTGCTTTTCAGGCTGCTTCCCAGGCTGCTTTCCAGGCTGCTTTCCAGGCTGATGCCCAGCCCACTATTCAGCCTCTTACCCAGCCGGCCCCCCAGTCCACAGCAGCGAATCTCAAAATTCTCGACCGTCGCCTGCGGTCCTTGCTGCAACAGCCGCCAGGTTTGAAAGAAGAAGGCAACCAGCCCCGGCTGTGGCCGGGCGCCATGCTGGCGGGTCTTGGCCAGACAGAAGAGGGGCTGATCAGTCTGGTCAAGCCGGTCTGGCGGCAGCGCAGCACGGGTCCGTCACCAGATCGACCCTCGTCGCTTGCCCCACCCGACGGAGTGCTTTGGCTGACGATCAAGGTCGCGCCACCGGCTGCATTGCCCCATCGCTGGTGGTGGTGCTTGCACACGGACAGCGCCAGTGGCGCCAGTGGCGCCACTGGCGCCGCAACAGGCCCCGGCCAGACCAGACTGGCAGGGACGGCGGATTGCGACCGCAAGGCAGTGTTCGACAACCGCAGCCGACCGGCGTCAGTCAGCACTTCAGCCAACACCTCCGCCAGCCCACCCGCCAGCACTCTGGCGGCTTGGGCTGCGGCCGCCGGTCCACAAGCCAGCGTTCGGCTGCTGCGGCCGCTGACTGAGATGCACGCGCCGCTGCGGTTGGAGCTTTGGTCTGCGCCGAACCCGCAGCCGCTGCTGCACAACGCAGGCCGCCGCACAGGTGCAGCCGCGCTGGGCTTGTTTTGCGTCTGGGTGGCTGGCCTGCTGTGGGCGCTGCACCTGCCCGGGCGGCGGCTGGCCGGTGGCGCCACCGGTGCGGCCGCAGCCGAGCCGCAGCCCAGCCACCAGAACCAAAGCTCTGAGCCGCAGCCTGATGCGGCCCATGCAGCCTCGAAGGCTTTGCCGGCTCTGAGCCTGCCGGACACCCAGGCAACCCGACCTGATGAAGCCAGTAGGCCTCCAAGCCCACCGGCACCAGGCCGCCCGAGCAAGTCCATGCTTGATCTGCTGCCCTGGGGTCTGCTTTGGCTGGACCGACAGGGCTGGTTGTTGAGCTGCAATCCACAGTCTTGCCAGCGCCTGGGCCTGCAGGCGGAAATGCTGGTGGGCAGCCAGCTGAAAGACTGGCTGAGCCCCGAAGGCGCGAGCCAGGTACGCCGCTGGTACGCAGACCATCGGCGCCAGCCCGGCGCAGCCAGCCACTGGCAGTCCATCCGCATCGGCCTGCCTGCAGGGCTGAACCTCTGTGTCGACTTTCAGGCCCGGGCGCTGCGCGACGACCGAGGTCGTGTGCAAGGCTTTGCAGTGCTGCTTGAGCGCAGCGCTGCGGCGCCTTCAGACTCGGGCCCGCTGGCTGAATCTCAGCCGATGGTTCCTGCCATAGCCACGAAAGCCACGAAAGCCACCAAAGCCCAAGAAGCCCCTCAAGCCCCTGAAGCCACTGAGTCTGCTGAGCCCGCTGAACACATCGTCAACGCCGCGCCTGGCGCGCCACCGCAGACCCGCGCCTTCGAGCCAAAACCTGGCCCGTCGCCCGAACGGCTGTGCCTGCACAGCATCGGCAACCACCCCGCGCTGCTCGAGCACCTGCCCGGCGTGGCCGCGACGCGCCCAGACTGGCTGCTCACGATGTCCACACTGGGGCTGGATGGCCTGGCCGCCGTGCGCATGCGCAGGCCCGACTTGCTGCTGCTGGACATACGTCTGCCAGACATCGATGGCCTGGAGCTGCTGCGTCACATCAGGCGGGACGCAGACTTGGTGGACTTGCCACTGGTGGTGCTGACGCACGACCAGAACCCCGAGCTGATCGGCCAGGCGTTGGAGCTGGGCGCGAGCCAATGCGTCAGCCCACCGCTGGACAGCGCGGGCTTTGTGGATTTGGTGGAACAGGCGCTGCAGGCAGAGAGCGTGGTTTAGGGCCACGCTGAACAAGTCCCCGCGAGTGTCCGCGCCCTGGGTTGGGATGGGATGCAAGGCGCAAACCGCAGACATGCGCAACCCTTCAGTTCAGCAGATCCAGCAAGGCCCGCGCAACCACCTGCGTGGCGCGCCGCAGGTCTTGCAGTTCGATGTGCTCATCGGCACGCTTGGCATTGCTCTGCAGCACCGTACGCGGGCCGCAGCCATACAGCACCGCCGGGATGCCGCGCTCGCAAAACAGCCGTGCGTCGGTATACAGCGGCGTGCCCGAGGCTTCGATGGCCTCGCCAAAGACCGTGCTGGCATGCTGACACAACGCGCTGACCAGTGGTTGATTGCCGGCCAGCGGCTTCAGCGCATGGGCCATCAGCAAACGCTTGATGTCCACCGTGATGCCGGCGATGCCGTTGACGGCGTCGCGCATCACCTGGTGCAAGGCAGCTTCGACTTCGACCGGGTTCTCTTCCGGGATCATGCGGCGATCGACCTTCAGCACCACTTTGCCGGGCACCACGTTGGTGTGGGTGCCGCCCTGGATCAGGCCGACGTTGACATAAGGGTGGGTGATGCCTTTGACCTGGCTGCGGATGTTTCGGCGGTACAGCGTGTTTTGCTCGTACAGCGCGCTCAAGATGCGGTTGGCGGCTTGCAACGCGTCCACTGCGGTATCGGGCACTGCCGCGTGGCCCATCTTGCCGTTGACTGTGACTTCCATCTGCAAGCAGCCGTTATGACCGGTGATGACCTGGTAGCTGAAGCCGGCCGCGATCAGCAGATCGGGTTGGGCCAGGCCTCTGTCCAGCAGCCAGCCCGGGCCCAACTCGCCGCCGAATTCTTCGTCGTAGGTGAAGTACAGCTCGGCGGCACCTTTGAGCGGCAGGCCCAATGCTTCGATGGCGCGCACGGCAAAGGTGTAGGTGGCAAAGTCGCTCTTGCTCACCGCTGAGCCGCGGCCGTAGAGCTTGCCGTCCACCACCTCTCCGCCGTAGGGGTCGTGGCTCCAGCCTTCTCCTGGCGGCACCACATCACCGTGCGCGTTCAGGCCCACGGTGCGGCCGGGGCCGTATTTGCGCCGAACGACCAGATTGGTGATCGACTGCAGGCCTGCGGCTTGCACCTCGGCGGCCGGCACCACATGGCTCTCGGCCTCAAAACCGAAGCCCTTCAGCAGTTGCGCGGTGCGCTCGGCATGGGGCGCATTGTTGCCGGGCGGCGTATCGGTCGGCACGCGCACCAGCTCTTGCAAAAAGCGCACCTGTTCTTCGAAATGGGCGTCGATCCAGGTGTCGAGGGCGTCGTAAGAAGTGGCTATCGAGGCAGTCATGTCGTTTCCGTGGCCAGTTGTTCAAGCAGGTCTTGCATGGCGCGCAAGCACAACTCGGTGTCGTCGTTGGTGATGGCTTCCAGCGGGTTGTGGCTGATGCCGGCATTCAAGCCGCGCATGAACAGCATGGCCTGCGGCATCAGCGCATGCAGCTTCATCGCATCGTGGCCTGCACCACTGGGCATCTTGAACACCGGCAGCCCCAAAGCGGCAACAGCGCGCTCCCAGCGGGCCTGCCAGGGTGGTGAGCAAGGCGCAGCAGCGACACGCATCGTCTCTTCCAGGCTGAACTGCAGGCCGCGACGCTCGCAGATGCGGCCGAGCTCGGCGCGCACATCGTCCACACAGGCGTCGCGCACGGCGTCGGTGGTGGCGCGGATGTCCAGGCTGAAGTTGCAGCGCCCGGGCACCACGTTCATCGAGCCGCTGGGCACCTGCAGCATGCCCACCGTGGCCACCACATGGGGCACTGCAGCGGCGCGTTGCTCGGCATACAGCACCAATTCAGCCGCCGCGGTGGCCGCGTCACGACGCTGGCCCATCGGCGTGGTGCCGGCGTGGCTGGCCACGCCAACGATCTCGCCCAGACAGCGAACGCTGCCGTTGATCGAAGTCACCACACCCAGCGGCAAATCCAGCTGGTTGAGCACCGGGCCCTGCTCGATGTGGACTTCGACAAAACCGAGGTACTTCGATGCATCGCGCTTGAGCTTGGGGATGTCATCCGGGCACAGGCCGGCTTGCTCCATGGCCTGGCGCATCGAGATGCCGTCGGCGTCTTTTTGCGCCAGCCACTGGGGATCAAAGTGCCCCGTCAGTGCGCCAGAGCCCAGGAACACCGCCTTGTACCGCTGCCCCTCTTCTTCGGCAAAGCCCACCACTTCGATGCCAAAAGGCAACCGTCGCTGCTGGCGGTGCAGCTCACGCACGCAGGCCATCGGCACCAGGATGCCCAGACGGCCGTCGTACTTGCCGCCGTTGCGCACGGTGTCGAAGTGGCTGCCGGTCAACAGCCGCTGGGCCTTCGGATCGCTGCCGTGGTAGCGGCCCACGACGTTGCCCACCGCGTCGATCTCGACCTCGTCAAAACCGCAGTCGGCACGCATCCAGTGCGCCAGGTGCTGGGCACAGGCGCGATGGGCATCGGTGAGGTAGGTCACGGTCAGCTCACCCCGTTCGGCGTAACCCGGGTCGCTGTAGATGGAGAGCTTCTCGGCCCAGTCCCACACCAGATTGCCCAGTTCTGGCGGCTGTGCGAACTTGTCGTCCAGGCGAATCTCGGCGATGCGGTGGATGTGGCGCAAAGCCTCGGCAACTTCGAAGTCCGGGTGGTTGGCCAGGCGCCGCTCGAAGGTGGCGATGATCTCGGCCTTGCTCAGACCCTGCCCGCGCGGCCCGCGCACGGCCAGGATGAAAGGAAAGCCGAAACGCAGGTTGTAGGCGGCGTTGAGTTGCTGGATATTTGCAAACTCATCAGGCGTGCAGTCGGTCAAACCGGCCTTGCCTTGCTCGTTGCTCGACTCCGCAGTCAGGCTCTTGCTGACCATGGCCTTGCCGGCCAACTCGGGGTGGGCGCGGATGAGCGCCATCTGCTGCTCAAGCCTGGCCTCGCGCACCACATGCACCAAGGCGCGTTTGAGCTGCGCCAGTGTGGCAAATGGGCGCTGCGCCCAAGCGGCTGCTGCAATCCAGGGCGAGTGCTCGCAGGTGCCCTCGAGCATCGCTGTGAAAAGCTTCTGGTCCGCCGCATTGAGCGCGTCCAGGGTCTGGGTCTGGGCCAGGGCCTGGGTCTGGGTCTGGGTCTGCGGGTCGGGATGGCTCATGACGGGATCGGTCCAAGGTGAGGGGGCTCGCTGCGGCATAGCGCCGGGCGGCGGTCAGTGAAGGCTCCAGCCTGGGCACGGCAAGGTCTCAAGTTTTGACCTTCAGGATCTGGGCCAGATCGGTTGGCTCGGGGTTGGTCTTGAGGTTGCGCTCGACGTTGCCGATGTGCTTGGCCATCAGGCGCACAGCGGCGGCAGCGTCGCGCCGCTCGATGGCGTCGACGACATGCTCGTGCTCGCGTTGCGATTCGTCGGCCGAGTGCGAAGACTGAAACATCAGTGAGATCAGTTGCGAGCGGCTGAGCAGATCACGCAGCGTGTCTACCAGCACCATGTTGCCATGCAATTGCGCCAGGATGACGTGGAACTCGGCCAGCAGCCGCATGCGCAAGGCCACGTCACCGCTTGCCACAGATTGCCGCTGTTCGCGCAAGTGCGCGCGCAGTTGCGCCACCTGCGCATCGCTGACGCGCTCGCACAAATGCCTGACCATCACCGATTCGAGCATGTTGCGCAACTCGAACACCTGGCGCGCTTCTTCCAGGCTGGGCATGGCCACAAAGGCGCCACGCGCCGGCTCCAGCGTGATCAGCCGATCGCGGCTGAGCTGGTTCAAGGCCTGGCGCACGACCGTGCGCGAGACCTGGAAGATGTCGGCAATGGCTTGCTCGACCAGCTTGGTGCCGGGGTTCAGGCGGCGCTCGATGATGGCGCCGGTGATCGATTCGACGATGCGCTCGGTGGTGCCGGCAGGCGCTCGTTGACCCGACATCTTGGTCGGCGCAACGACCTTCAAGCGCAGGGAGGGCTTGACCATGCAATGGAATTCACGGTACGGGTGGGTGTTGACACAGCCTGCAAAGTGTATACATTCTTGCCAATTGATGGAATACATTCATAGGCTCAGTCATTCAGCAAGGGCCGCTGGAACCCAGGGTCTGGCCAATCGCATGATCTGATCCACTTCCACGCTGCTGTCCTGTCAGCACTCTGGCCGCGAGAGTGCTAAACTTGCCGGAACTTAGGGAAAACCTGGAGACTCGAACAGTCCATGAACAACGCCAGCGCCACTGCCATTCAACTGCGTGACCCCTGGTCCATGGTGCCCTCGCTGGGCAACCTGGACGCTTACGTGTCGGCCGTGAACCGCATGCCGATGCTGACGCAGGCCGAAGAAACCGAGCTGGGCCGCTCTTTGCGCGACACCGGTGACGTCCAGGCCGCTGGCCGGCTGGTGCTGTCGCACCTGCGGCTGGTGGTGTCGATTTCGCGCCAATACCTGGGTTATGGGCTGCCGCAGGGCGACTTGATTCAGGAAGGCAACGTAGGCCTGATGAAGGCTGTCAAGCGCTTCGACCCCGAGCATGGGGTGAGGCTGGTCAGCTACGCGATGCACTGGATCAAGGCCGAGATCCACGAGTACATCCTGAAAAACTGGCGCATGGTGCGGGTAGCCACCACCAAGGCACAGCGCAAATTGTTTTTCAATTTGCGCTCGTTGAAGCAAGGCATGAAAGAAGACGCGGAGAACGGCGACACCCACCGCAGCACACTGACGCCTGCCGAGGTACAGCGCATGGCGCTGGCGCTCAATGTCAAGCCGGAAGAAGTGCTGGAGATGGAAACGCGCCTCTCAGGCGGTGACGTGGCGATGGAATCGCAGAACGACGAAGGCGAAGAAGCCTATGCGCCGATTGCTTACCTGCGCGACGACAGCCAAGAGCCCACGCACCGCATGGAAGCCGTGCACCGCGACTGGTTGGCCAGCGACGGCATCAGCAGCGCGCTGCAGGTGCTGGACGAGCGCAGCCGCCGTATCGTCGAAGAGCGCTGGCTGAAGGTCAACGACGACAGCAGCGGCGGCATGACGCTGCACGACTTGGCCAGCGAATACGGCGTCAGCGCCGAGCGCATCCGCCAGATCGAAGTGGCGGCGATGAAGAAGATGCGCAAGGCGCTGGACAGCGCTGCTTCGCTGAGCTGAAACGCGCCGAGCTGAATCGCGCTGAACTGAGCTGCGCTGATCTGAGCCAGCGCGCCCGTTGCGACGACGCCCTGCAGTCCTCCAGGACTGCAGGGCGTCTGCCTGTACAGAGTCGCCGCTTCAGAGTCTCAGGACTGCAGAGCGACTTTCCGTACAGCGCCGCCGCCGCCTCAGCCGAGCAACTGCTTGAGGTCGTGCAGCAGCGCTTCCTGCCCCGTGCCGTAGCGCGTGAACAGCCTGATCTTGCCCTGGGCATCAAACACATAGCTGCCTGCCGTGTGGTCCATGGTGTAGCTTTCGGGGGTCTGCCCGGGGACCTTGGCGAAAAAGACCTTGAAATGCTTGGCCAGTGCCTTGGTCTGCTCGACGTCACCGCGCAGGGCTACAAAGTCTGAGCCAAAGTTCTGCACATAGGCGCGCAGCACCTCGGCGGTGTCGCGCTCTGGGTCGACGGTGACGAAGATGCCCTGCACACGATCACCGTCCGCACCCAGTGCCGTCTTGACCGCTGCCAGCTCCAGCAGCGTGGCTGGGCAAACGTCCGGGCAATGCGTGAAGCCGAAAAACACCACAACGATCTTGCCCTTGAAGTCGGCCAGGCGGCGCATGCGGCCTTCGGTATCCGGCAACTCAAAATCCAGAGCGTACGGGGCGCCAGTGATGTCGATGGCTCTGAAGGCCTGCGCCGGCAGCAGTCTCTTGTCGCAACCCGAGAGCAGCACGGTCGCCGCGCTGGCGAAACCAGCGTACAAGATCAGACGACGGGAAACTGTACGACGGGGCATCAAAACACCGACAGCAGCCATGGATTCAAGTAGTGGTCGAGCAACAGAGCCGCAAACAGCAGCGACAGGTGCCAAATGGAGAATTTGAAAGTCTTGCGCGCCAGCGCATCACTGTACTCGCGCCACAACTGCCAGGCATAGACGATGAACATCACGCCCAGCACCACGGCAGCCAGCAAGTAAATGACGCCGCTCATCCGAAAGACGTAAGGCAACAGCGTAGCGGCAAACAGCACGATCGTGTAAAGCAGCATCTGCAGACGGGTGAACTCTGACCCGTGAGTGATCGGCAGCATCGGCAGGCCGGCGCGGCGGTAATCCTCGACGCGGTACAGCGCCAGGGCCCAGAAATGTGGCGGGGTCCACAAGAAGATGATCAAGCACAGGATCAAAGCTTCGTGGCCGACATCACCGCGCATCGCGGCCCAACCCAGCACGGGCGGCATGGCCCCGGAAGCACCACCGATGACGATGTTTTGCGGCGTCATCGGCTTGAGCACCAGGGTGTAGATCATGGCGTAGCCCACGAAAGTGGCAAACGTGAGCCACATCGTCAACGGGTTGACCCACCAGTACAGCACCGCGCTGCCCAAGGCGCACAAGGTGACTGAGAAGATCAGCGTGTGGCTGGAGCTGAGCTCGCCTTTGGCGCTGGGGCGCCAGGCAGTGCGCGCCATGCGCCTGTCGACCTGCTGCTCGACCAGGCAGTTGAAAGCAGCCGCAGCGCTGGCCACCAGCCAGATGCCCAGCGTGGCGGCCACGGCCAGCTGCATGTCGGGCAGCCCAGGCTGGGCCAGCAACATGCCGATCACGGCGCAGAACACGATCAGCTGCACCACCCGTGGCTTGGTCAGCACATAAAACTGCGACCAGCGGGTGCTGAAGCTGGGTGTGGCGGCGAGGGACTGTGACATGGTGTCTCTTGAGTTGCCCTATTTTAGGCGGGGCTGGCCTGCAACCCAGGCAAGACTTGGGTGCGAGCCTGTGTGCTGCGTGCCAAAAGCAGGCTCAACATCAAGACCAGCGCAGCAGCCCCCGCAGAATGGGCCAGCGCAGCCACCAAGGGCCAACCCAAGACGACGTTGGACAGGCCGCTGAGCAATTGCGCAGTCAACAAAGCCACCAGACCCACGGCAAAGCGCTTGGGCGCTGGCGTGCCTGTGGCCCACAACTTCCAGGCCAGCAGCGACAGCACGCCCACCAGCACCAGCGCAAACAGCCGGTGGGCCATGTGGATGGCGACCAGCGCTTCCAGCCGCAGGGGGCCGTGCACCGTGCCTTCACCCAGCCCCCGCAACAGCGTGAAACCTTGGGCCGCGTCCATCGCCGGCCACCACTGGCCATTGCAGGTGGGGAATCCAGTGCAGGCCAGCACCGCGTAGTTGGTGCTGACCCAGCCGCCCAGCGCCACCTGTACCGCCAAAGCGGCGGCGCCCAGCCAGGCCAGGTTGCGCACCGAAGCAGTCAGCGCCAAAGGCCGCGGGTTGAAAGCAACATGCTGCCGCGCCAAGAACACCAACAAAAACAGCCCACCCAGCAGATGCAAAGTGACCACCGCCGGGTACAGCTTCAAAGTCACCGTGTACTTGCCAAAGGCTCCTTGCACCAGCACCCACAACAAGGTCAAGGTCGGCCACCAGGGTGAAAACGGCAATTGGCGCCGGGCTTTCCAGGCCACCAGGGTCATCACCAGGATCAGCGCCCCGACCACCATCGCCAGGTAGCGGTGAATCATTTCGATCCAGGCCTTGGACCAGGTGACGGGGCCGCCAGGCGCAACGCTTTGGGCCGCATGGATATCTGCGCGGGCGCCAAAGGGGCTCAGCTCGCCATAACAACCCGGCCAGTCAGGGCACCCCAGTCCAGAATCGCTCAGCCGTGTGAAAGATCCGAAGACGATCAGATCGAAGGTCAAAAACAAAGTCACGGCCGTCAACGCAGCCAGCCGCTGCGGCAGCCCGGCCCGGCGCTGGCGGAGCCAGACCCACGACAAGGGCAGCAGCGCCAGCAGCGCGGCCAGCAACAGCAGCCGGCCCAAGGGGGCCAGATCGATCAGGGCTTGAGCTTCAGGCACCACGTTCAACGGCCAGGTTGGTCCCAAAACGAAGAAGCCCGCAACAAACGGCTGAGGTCACTCTTGGCACGGGCTGGCTCGGCATTGACCGGCAGCCGCATCATCCATTCGCCCATCGGGTCGACCACATACAGATGCTCTTCGAGTGCCCGTCCGGCTTCCGGCTGCAGCCAGGCGGCCACCTGCTCGCGTGGCGCGCGCAGCACCTGCATGGCAGGCTGGGCCGCCATGGCCTCGCGCAAGCTTGGGGCCAAGGCCCGGTCGTCGGTCAACAGCCAGATCTTGTCGACACGGTCGCGTTCACGGCCCAGCATCTCGCGCAATTGGCGTTGTGTGAACAAGCGCTGCTCGCACGCCGTGTCGCAAGCCGCTGGCCCCACGGCCACCACCAGCCACTGGCCACGCAACCGAGCCGGGGTGACGACGCTGCCGTCCAGCCGCGTCATGGTCATGGCCGGAAAGCTGCGCGTGGGCTGAATCAAGCTGCTGTAGTTGGTGCGCCCATCGGGCCGCACCACGTAGTACATGAAGTACGACACCAGCACGGGCGCTGCGCAAGCCAGCAAGACCAGGAGCATCCTGAGCCGGCCTCCCCGGGTACGACGCTGCGCGGCTTGCGCCGTATCTGCCACATCGGGGGGAGCCACGTTGTGGACGGTGAAACTGAGAGGTTCAGGCTTGGTCATGAGGAGGGCCAGGGCGCTGAGCGGCCAAGGCAGTACGAGAGGCGCGGCGCGGGCGCCACCACTGGAACCAGAGGTACAGGCCCAGGCTGAGCAAGCTGAGAGAAAACCACTGAAAAGCGTAGCCGTAGTGCTTGTGCACGTCGCTGGCGGGTTGCGGCCACTCGCGCATCAAGCCGTCGTTGGGTGCAGGCTGTGCATCCAGTTGCACCACCGTCAACGGCCGCAGAGGCAGATTGCGCTCCGACGCGAAAGCAGAAACTTCCAGATTCTGCCGGATCACACCCTGAGCTTGCGCGTCGAACTCGTACAACCGTGAAGGCGAGGGGGCGATGCGGCCCAGCAATTGCACCGGGCCTGCCGGCGCTGCTGGCGCCAGCACCTTGCTGCGGTCCAGCAGGTCGCGTGGCCACCAGCCACGCTGCACCAGCACTGCCGTGCCGTCGGTCAGCAGCAGCGGAGTGATGGCATAAAAGCCCACGCGTGCGTTCATCTGCCGGTTTTCAAGGTATACCGTCTGTTGTGGCAGCCAGGCACCTTGCAAGCGCACGGCACGGTGGTATTGCTCGGCAGCGCCAGCTTCGTCACGCGCCAGCTCGGCCAAGCCCAGCGGCGGCAGGGCTTGTTGCTGCGCCATTGCAGCGTGCAAGGCGTTTTTCTGCGCTGCGCGGTCCAGTTGCCACCAACCCAGACGTGCGGTGATCAGTGCGACCACCACCGCGGCCAACAGCACCAGCCACGGCTTGCGGCTGCGACCGGATCCCTGCTCGTGCTCGTGCTCGTGCTCGTGCCCGTGCTCGTGCTCCTGACTGTATGGCCGACTGGCTGCCGGACTTGCTGGCTGACTTGCTGGCTGACTTGCTGAAGATGATGCGCTCATGGACTCGCTATTTTCGGTCTGCGGCTGAAAGCCTGCTCAGGCAAGGTCGGGCCGGTACGGAGCGCAAGACAAAGAGCGCAGAACACAGGGCGCGAGCCAGCGGGCGAAACATTGCCCAGCCGCCCATAATCCAGAGCAATGAAGACTTTGATGGTGACACTGCTGATCGCAGTGCTGGCGGCGCTGGCAAGCGCCGGGGTATTCATGCTGCGCCGGCCACCCGCCGGCAGCGAAAGCAATCGCATCGGGCCCAACCGGCAGATGGCCTGGGCCTTGGCGCTGCGCGTAGGCCTGTCGGTGGCCTTGTTCCTGCTCATCCTGTTCAGTTGGTACATGGGCTGGATCAAGCCCACCGGAATCCCTGCCGGCCGCTAGCTTCTTCACGCTCCCGCAAGCTTCGACGCCATCCAGTGCGGCGTCGCCAAAGTGATTCGGGACCAGCGCCGTTCGGCGCTCAAAGCCAGTAGATCAAGAAGTACAGACCCAGCCAGACCACGTCCACAAAGTGCCAATACCAGGCTGCACCTTCGAAGCCGAAATGGCGTTCGGGCGTGAAATGCCCGCTCATCAGCCGCAGCGTGATGAAAAGCAGCATCAACATGCCGACCAGCACGTGAAAGCCGTGAAACCCGGTCAGCAGGAAAAAGGTGGATCCAAAGATGCCCGAGGTGAGCTTCAGGTTCAGGTCGCGGTAGGCATGGATGTATTCATAAGCCTGCACACCGACAAAGCTGGCGCCCAGGATCACCGTCACCCACATCCAGAAGATCGTCTTGCTGCGCTGGTTGGCGATCAAGGCGTGATGCGCGATGGTCAAGGTCACGCCCGATGTCAGCAGCAAAGCGGTATTGATGGTGGGCAGCCAGAACGGTCCCATCGTGGCAAAGGGCTCGACGGTACCAGCCGGCGAAGCGGTGGCGCCACCCCCGGCGCTGGGCCAGACGGCCTTGAAATCCGGCCACAACACCTGATGATCCAGGTTACCCAGCATCGGCAATGCATGCACACGGGCCCAGTACAAAGCGCCGAAAAACGCGGCGAAGAACATCACCTCGCTGAAGATGAACCAGCTCATGCTCCAGCGGAAAGACACGTCGATGCGCTCGGAATACAGGCCGCCTTCACTCTCTCTGATCGCCTGACGGAACCAGGAGTACAAGGTGACCAACCAGATCACCATGCCTGCCAGCAGGCTGTAGGCGCCCCAACCCACCCCGTTGACCCACTGCCCGGCGCCCAGGATGACAAAGAACATGCCGATGGCTGTCAGCACCGGATAGTGTGAGGGCGCAGGAACGTAGTAATACGGGGTGATTCCTGCTGGGGACGCGGCTGACATGTTGCAAATTCTCCTGAAATTCAAATCCTGTTCGGTGCAGCGCCAAGTCTGAAGCTGGGGCTGCCGACGGGCTCATCACAGCCTCAAAGCGCAACCCCGCTGCTGACCACCCAACGCACCAGCATCAACACCGCCAGCACAAACAACGCAGCGCCCACCAGACCCGCCAGGATCACATGCACGGGGTTGAGCTTTTGCACATCTTGCGCATGGTCAGACGACCGGCGCACACCAAAAAACGACCAGCCCACTGCAGCAAAGGTCTGCCTCAACGAAGCCTTGCGTTGGCTGGCGTCACGCAAGCCGGCAGCAGGCGGCGTGCCTGTCGCGGGCTTGGGCGCTTGCGGGTGTGTGGGTTGAACCATGCCTGACACGCTTCAGATTCAGGCGCCCGGCGCAACGCCAAGGGCGGCTGCAGGCGCAGCAGGCGCAGCAGGCAAAGGCGCCAAACTACTCAGGCTGCCGACCGATCCTGCAGGCGCTGCCGGCACCCTGCCGCCGACTTCAAAGAAGGTGTAGGACAAGGTGATCGTGTTCACATCCTTGGGCAGTTTGGGGTCAATGATGAAGACCACCGGCCACTGCTTGCTTTCACCCGGCTCCAGGATGTATTCACTGAAGCAGAAACACTCGAGTTTGTTGAAGTGCGAGCCCGCCAGTTTGGGGGCGTAGCTGGGGATGGCCTGTGCGGCCATTTTGCGCGGTTGGATGTTCTTGAATTCGTACATCACGGTGGCCATTTCGCCGGGATGAACCTGCAACGAGCGCTGGGCGGGCTTGAAATCCCACGGCCCACGTGCGTTGGCGTCGAACTCGACCGTGATGCTGCGGGTGGTATCCACTTGCGTGTTGCTGGGCGCCTTGCGTCCGGTCCAGCCGCCGTTGGCGATCCGCTGCTCGGACAGGCTCAGCACGTTGATGCCCAGCGCTTCGCAGATCGCGCGGTACATCGGCACCAAGGCATAGCCAAAACCGAACATCAACGCCACCATGACGAGCAGCTTGCCCACCATGCGGCGGTTGTCGGCGATCAGTTCACTGACACGCATACTTCTTCCCTCAACCCTGAAACCAGGTGATCTTGATCACAAAGCCCGCCAGAAAGATCCCCGCCAGGCTGGCCAAGGCCAAAGCCAGCCGCAGATTGGACTTTTTCTGATCCTGGTCGGTCGGCACGGCAGGGTTCAAGGGTGCACTCAAGTTTGAGGCCATCAGCCGACCACGCGGGTTGCGGTAGCGTCCAGCTTGGGCGGCGTCTCGAAGGTATGGAAAGGTGCAGGTGATGGCACTTCCCACTCCAGACCTTCGGCAGCTTCCCAGGGCTTTTGCGCTGCAGGCTCGCCTTTGCCCATCATGGCCGGGATGACCACGAACACAAAGAAGTAGACCTGCATGATGCCGAAGCCGAAGGCGCCAATGCTGGCAATCATGTTGAAGTCGGCAAACTGCATCGGATAGTCGGCATAGCGACGTGGCATGCCCGCGAGGCCGAGGAAGTGCATCGGGAAGAAAGTGATGTTGAAGAACACCAGCGAAGCCCAGAAGTGCAGCTTGCCGCGAAACTCGGAATACATCACGCCGGTCCACTTGGGCGCCCAGTAGTAGTAGCCGGCGAACATCGCAAACAGCGAACCGGCCACCAGCACATAGTGAAAGTGGGCGACGACGTAATAGGTGTCTTGCAACTGGATGTCGATCGGCGCCATCGCCAGGATCAGGCCCGTGAAGCCACCCATCGTGAACACGAAAATGAAACCCACCGACCACAGCATCGGCGTCTCGAAAGTCATCGAGCCGCGCCACATGGTGGCGATCCAGTTGAAGATCTTCACGCCCGTGGGCACCGCGATCAGCATCGTCGCGTACATGAAGAAGAGCTGCCCCGTCACCGGCATGCCGGTGGTGTACATGTGGTGCGCCCACACGATGAAGGACAGGATCGCGATCGACGCCGTGGCATAGACCATCGACGTATAACCAAACAGCCGCTTGCGCGCGAAGGCCGGGATGATGGCGCTGATGATGCCGAAGGCCGGCAAGATCATGATGTAGACCTCGGGGTGGCCGAAGAACCAGAAGATGTGCTGGTACATCACCGGGTCACCACCGCCGGCGGGGTTGAAGAAGTTGGTGCCGAAATGGCGGTCGGTCAGCGTCATCGTGATCGCACCTGCCAACACCGGCATCACGGCGATCAGCAGGTACGCGGTGATCAACCAGGTCCAGCAGAACAGCGGCATCTTCATCAGCGTCATGCCGGGGGCGCGCATGTTCAGAATGGTGACGATGATGTTGATCGAGCCCATGATCGAGCTGGCACCCATGATGTGCAGCGCAAAGATCGCGGCGTCCATGCTGGGGCCCATCTGCAGCGTCAGCGGCGCGTACAGCGTCCAGCCTGCTGCGGGCGCGCCACCGGGCATGAAGAACGAGCCGCCCAGCATCAGCGCAGCCGGGATCA
This sequence comes from Burkholderiales bacterium, assembly GCA_038324515.1. Classification (GTDB taxonomy): domain Bacteria; phylum Pseudomonadota; class Gammaproteobacteria; order Burkholderiales; family Burkholderiaceae_C; genus Rubrivivax. The sequence continues at coordinate 20,244 of JBBQIB010000011.1, read as the reverse complement.
ACAACCAGAAGCTGAGGTTGTTCATGCGCGCAAAGGCCATGTCCGCTGCGCCGATCTGCAACGGGATCATCCAGTTGGCGAAGCCCACGAAGGCCGGCATGATGGCGCCAAAGACCATGATCAGGCCGTGCATGGTCGTCAGCTGGTTGAACAGCTCCGGGTTGACGAACTGCAAACCCGGCTGGAACAACTCGGCGCGGATGCCCAGCGCCAGCACGCCGCCCAGCATCAACATCGCAAAGCTGAACAGCAAATACATCGTGCCGATGTCTTTGTGGTTGGTGGCGTACAACCAACGCCGCCAGCCGTGCGGGTGGTCGTGGGCATGGTCGGCGTCGTGGCCGGGGCGGTCTAAAACTGCGCTCATGAAAGTTCCTTGCTGATCATTGGACTGGATCGGACTGCTTACTGGCGCGCAGAAACGATCTCGGCAGGCTGGATCGCCTTGCCGGTGCTGTTGGTCCAGGAATTCTTGGTGTAAGTGATGACGGCTGCGATCTCGGTGTCAGACAACTGCTTCCAGGCCGGCATGGCACCATTGTTGGCGCCGTTGAGCAAGATGTTGATCTGCGCTCCAGGGTCGTTGAGCACCACTGCGCTGCCGTCCAGCGCCTTGATCGGGCCTGCACTCTTGCCGTCGGGCCGGTGGCAGGCGACGCAGTTGGCGTTGTAAACCGTCTCACCGCGGGCAATCAGCTCTTCAAGCTTCCAGACCTTGCTGGGGTCATCGGCCAGGGCCGCCATCTCTTTGAGCTTGCCTTGCACCCAATTGGCGTAGTCGGCCTGACTGACGACACGCACGTGGATGGGCATGTAGGCATGCTCTTTGCCGCACAGCTCGGCGCACTGACCGTAGAAGTCGCCGGTTTTGTCGGCTCTGAACCAGGTATCGCGCACAAAACCGGGGATGGCGTCCTGCTTGACGCCCAGCGAAGGCACCATCCAGGCGTGGATGACGTCGTTGGCGGTGGTGATGATGCGCACTTTCTTGTCCACCGGCACCACCAGCGGGTTGTCGACCTTCAGCAGGTAGTCGTCGCCCGCAGGCTTCCCGCTGTCGGACATCACTCGGTGCGCATTGTCCAATGTGGACAGAAACCCGATGCCCTCCCCTTCGCCCTTCAGGTAGTCGTAGCCCCATTTCCACTGGTAGCCGGTGACCTTGACGGTCAGGTCGGAGTTGCTGGTGTCCTTCATCGCCACCACGGTGCGGGTGGCCATCGCGCCCATTGCGATCACGATGATGAAGGGAATCACGGTCCAGGCGATCTCCACACCCACACTCTCGTGGAAGTTGGCTGACTTGTGGCCCACCGATTTGCGGTGTTTGAGGATCGAATAGAACATCACCCCGAACACTGCAACAAAGATCACCAGGCACACGATCAACATGAAGTTGTGCAGAAACTGCTGGCTCTCGGCGATCTTGCTGGCCGGTGGGTGCAGGTCAAGCTGGCGCACGGCGGGGCCGCCAGGCAGATCGTTGACCGCTTGGGCCAGACCGGTGCTCAGGGTCGCAAAGACCCCGATACAGACCTTGGAAAATTGATCGCTCAGAAGTTTCATGCTCATCATCGTCGGTACATCATGTCAAAAAGCAATGCCGGTGGAGCCTTGCACACTGCATCATCCTACCCGCCTAACTGGCCGCCATGGCTTGGCGCTCGTCGTGACTCTGCAGGTGGCGCAGAGCCACTCTGAGCTCCTGCGCAAAGGCTGCGCGCAATTCGGGGCGCAGAAACCGGCCCACGCTCATGCTGCGGCCACGTGAGCTGAGCTTGACCAGCGAGCCTTGTGCTGCGACAGGCTCCACCGTCACCCAGTCGGCTGCAAAGTCGGCCCGCGCGACCCGTGTACCGCTGTGCTGCTCGATCTGCAGCGAGCCGCCGATCAAGGTCAGGACTTCGCGGTCGGTGGTGTGCCGGGCGAACACCAACATCGCCAGGCCCACTGCCAGCAATTCGACGCCGGCAAAAAACAGCACCAACGGTGCGCCTTGAGCGAAGAAGAAGCCAGCGATCAAAAACGACACCACACACAAGGACGCGTACACAGAACCCAGCTGGCGCGGCGTGATCGAACAATTGCGCCTGAGCAGCCAACGCAACGCTCTCGGCGAGCCTGCTTCAGGGCCCAATGCCACTTCGAAGCCGAACCTGCGCGCAGGCTCTGCCGGCGTGGGCCAGGAAGGTAGTACGGCAGCTGAGGGCATGAGGTAAGGAATATAGGGCCGGGCGTATTACCGAGTTGCGGCGTAGGACTTGCAAGCCATTCAAAGGTGCGCGGCACAACCCTTGGACATGCAACACCTGCGCGCACAGACGCAACCTGTGAAGCCCGGTCGCGCCGGCATCCGACAGATACCGCTGGCCCGCAAACAAACCATCATTCTAGCGGGCCAAGCCAGTGCCTTCAGGGAGAAGTACCGCGGCTGCGAACCATGCGCCGCATGTCCTCCAACGGGACCGATGTGACAGCTGCCAAGGGGGCTTTGGGCGCGGCCTTGAAAGCGTGGCCATAGACCAGTTCAAAGACCAGTTGAGGCCTTCCGTCAGGGCCTGCCAATCTCTCCAGAGCATCCCGCAGGCGGTGTGCCCAGCGGGGCGTGCGCAGCCCCGGATGGCGCTGCGGATGGGCATTGCCGCCCAGACCACGCAACTCATCCAGCAGGGCTTGCGCACTGGGCCAGCTCAGGGTCAAAAGCTCCTGGTCCATCACCGGGACGGCCAGACCGGCTTCGAGCAGCATGTCGCCCATGTCGTGCATGTCCACGAAAGGTGCAAATGGCGGCGGCCAGCCCAGGCGACGGTAGATCGCAGCCAGCCCTTGCAGGCTGCCCGGCCCCAATGTGGAGAACATCAGAAAGCCGTCCACCGCCAGCACGCGTTGCCATTGTTTGAACGTGCGCACGGGATCCGGCTGGGCGTGCAGGCACATGTTGGCCCACACCAGATCGACAGCGCCGGCGCCCAGATCCTGCCCGCGTTGCGGCGCTTGTGGCGTGTCGATCCAGCGGCGCGGCGACCACCAAGGCAGGCCGGCAGCACTCGACACCGGCTCTGGAGTCAGCGAAGCAGCATGCGAAGGAGCCCGCTCGGAGACATGCCCAACCGGCATCACCGGATCTTCCACCGCCATCACCCGGGCGGATGGATAGGCCTGCTTCAGCAACACCTGGCTGGCGCTGCCCCAGGCCTGCCAGTCGGCCACCCGGGAGGGCTTGAGCTTGATCAGCGGCAAGCGCTCGGCCATGCGTCTGGCCGCTTCGGCATGCAGCCACGGCGGCTGCCGGGCGGCGCGCAAGCGGCCTTCGATGCGCAGCAAGGCAACCCGATCGATCTCGCGGGTCGGCGCGTCCAATCTACGCTCGGGCTCCATCGGCGCAGTATATTGAGTCAATGATCCTGGAAACCGCAGTTGGACGCGCCCGAGCGGGCCCTGATGGGCCGCGATGGCAAGGCGCGGTGCCGAGCGGTCAATTGCGGTTGCTGGGATGATCGATTCGCGGCGCACGGACCCACGGGACAGCGCCAATCGCTTGAGCAGCGTGAGCGTGGCTGCGGCTGCGGCTGCGGCTGCGGTCGTTGGCCAAGACTGCAGCACAGGCGATCGACCAGGCGCGCTGGATCACCTGGCGCCAGCCTGCAACGCGCCGACCGAGGACTCCAGGTGGTGGCATCGCTGGCGGCTGCATGGCCAGTGCCAGATTTGCCTGCAGTGGGGCGCTCACAGTTTGTGCGGCAGCTGCGTACAGCGTTATGCAGCAGCGCACCCACGCTGTGCCCGCTGCGGGCTGCGTACCGGGCTGGCCGTTGCGGCCTGTGGCCAATGCCTGCGCGAGCCACCACCCTTTGCGCACACCATTTGTGCCGTGGACTACGGCTTTCCTTGGGATCGACTGATTTCTCGCCTCAAGTTCCAGCAGCAACCCGAATTGGCCCAGCCCTTGGCACAGCGCATCTGTGCGGCCTGGCGGGCATCAGGCAGCGCTTTGCCACAAGCGCTGCTGCCTGTGCCCTTGTCTGCTGAGCGGTTGGCCGCGCGTGGCTACAACCAGTCCTGGGAGTTGGCGCGTCATCTGACGCAGCAGCTGCGCCGGCAGCCTGGCGGCGATGGCAGCGATTGGCCGAGCCGGCAGCGACACATTCAAGCCTGGCCCCAGGTCCTGCTCAGACCGCTTGACACCGCGCACCAGGCCGATCTGGACCGCCGGCAACGCCAATCCAATCTGCGCGCTGCCTTCGTCGTCAATCCGCGCTGGCGCAGCCGGCTGCAAGGCCTGCATGTGGCGCTGGTCGACGATGTGATGACCACCGGCGCGACCTTGCGCGAATGCAGCCTGGCACTGCTGCAGGCAGGCGTGCAACAGGTTGACCTGTGGGTGCTGGCGCGCACGCCGCAGCCGGCTTGATGCCGTCCGTCCTGGCCAAGTTTCATGTTCCACATCGTCCTGGTCGCCCCCGAGATTCCGCCCAACACCGGCAACATCATCCGGCTGGCAGCCAATACCGGCTGCCAGTTGCATCTGGTCGAGCCGTTGGGGTTCTCGATGGACGACAAGTTGCTGCGGCGTGCCGGGCTGGATTACCACGAGACCGAGCGGGTGCGCCGCCACGCCAGTTGGCCAGCGCTGGTGGCGAGCGAGGCGCCGGCGCCCCAGCGCTGCTTTGCGCTCACCACCCACGGCTCGCACCCCTTCGCCGAAGTACGTTGGCAGCCGGGCGACTGGCTGCTCTTTGGCAGCGAAACGGTGGGCCTGCCGTCTGCGCTGCGCGACAGCTTTGCGCCGGAACAGCGCATCCGGCTGCCGATGCGGGCAGGCCAGCGCAGCCTGAACCTCAGCAATGCCGTGGCCGTGGTGGTGTTTGAGGCCTGGCGGCAAAACGGCTATGCCGGTGCCTCGTCAGGCCGGGCCCTCGCAACCCATACCACGCTCAGCTGATCTTTTCCGGCCTCGGGTCACGCGCCATCAGGCGCTCCAGCGCCTGCAGCGGGCTCAGAGCACCATCCAGTATCTGCTGCACCGCCTGCACGATGGGCATCTCGACGCCCAGCGCAGCGGCCCGCACAGCGACGGCAGGCGTGGTGCTGACCCCTTCGGCCACATGCCCCAGGCCGCTCAGCGCTTGTGCCAAGGTCTGGCCAGCAGCCAGTGCGATGCCGACCTGGCGGTTGCGAGACAACGAGCCGGTAGCCGTCAGCACCAGGTCACCCAGGCCCGACAGCCCCATGAAAGTGTCGGGGCGGGCGCCCATCGCCAGGCCCAGCCGGGTCATCTCCGCCAGGCCCCGGGTGATCAACGCAGCGCGCGCATTCAGCCCCGGCACCGCAGCCATGTCGGCGCCCTCCAGCGACTGCGCCGCCAGCGCCGCCATGCCGTCCAGAATGCCTACCGCGATGGCCAGCACGTTCTTGACAGCGCCGCCCACTTCAACGCCGATCACATCGCTGCTGGAGTAGACACGCAGCGCATCGCCATGGAATGCTTCGGCCACCTGGGCAGCAAAGGCCTCGTCGCTGCTGGCGACCACCAGTGCAGTGGGTTGGCGGCGCACCACTTCTGCTGCAAAACTGGGGCCCGACAGCACGGCACAGGCACGTTGCGGGCGCAGTTGCTGGGCGATTTCGTGGCCGAGCATGCCGCTGCCGGCTTCCAGGCCCTTGCACAGCCAGACCACGGCGCGCTCATCAGGCAGCGCTGCCAGAGACTCACGCAAGCCTGCCATCGGCGTGGCAATCACGGTCAAGCCCTGGGCCGCGTGAGCCAGCGCAGCGCGCAGATCGGCACTGAAACGCAACGCGCCAGGCAAGGGCTGACCAGGCAGATAGGCGCTGTTGAGCGCCTCTCGCTGCATCGCCAGCACTTGCGCCGGGTCACGTGCCCACAACACCACATCGTGAACATCGGCCACCGCCGCAGCCAGCGCCGTGCCCCAGGCTCCGGCGCCCAACACGGCGATCTTCATCGCAGCGGGCGCCGCTTCAGGTCCAGCCCCTCAGTTGGCGCCGATGATGATGCCGGAGCCGCCGTTGGCCAATGCAGCGGCCTGTGCCTGCTGGGCCTCGAACATGGCCTGGAAGTTGACCTCGGTCAACAGGATGGGCGGGAAGCCTGCGCGCGTGCAGACGTCGGAGACGATGGCGCGCAGGTAGGGGTAGATCATCTGCGGGCAAACGATGCTCAGGATGCCTTGCTTTTGCTCGTCTGGCACGTTGCGGATTTCGAAAATGCCGGCTTGCTTGGCCTCGACCAGGAACATTACCTTGTCTTTGACCTTGGTCGTCACGGTGGCCGTGACGGTGACCTCAAACACGCCATCGGCCACACCTTCGGCGCCCATGGCCAGATTGATGTCGACCTGCGGCTGGGTTTGCTCAAGCAGGATCTGCGGGGAGTTGGGCTGCTCCAGCGACAAGTCCTTCAGGTACATGCGCTGGATCTGGAATACGGGGGTCTCGTCGGCCATGGTTCAAGTTCTCAATTGGCAAAGCCCGGCGCCAGCATGGCACCTGACCGCAAAGTCCGATTATCGCTGGTGCTGGGCTGCCGCACGGCAAGACGGGCGCGTTCAGGCGCCCAACAGCGGCAACAATTCGCCTCGTTGGTCCATCGCCACCAGGTCATCGCAGCCCCCCACATGGGTCTTGCCGATGAAGATCTGCGGCACTGTACGCCTGCCGGTGATGCGCATCATCTCCTGACGCTGCGCCGGGTCGTGGTCGATGCGGATCTCTTCGATCTGATCCACACCGCGCTGCTTGAGCAGCGCCTTGGCGCGGATGCAATAGGGGCACACCTCGGTGGTGTACATCTTGACTGGGGGCATCTGGGGTGTCTGGGGTGTCTGGGGTGTTTGGGGTGTTTGGGGCATACGACGGAAACTCTGGCTGAAAAACACCACCCGAATTGTGCTTGCTGCGGCCAGCGCTTGCTCAGCGGCACGGACTGGCCTGGCCAGCCCCCCCGCTCAGGTGGCCTTCTCTACTGCAGGCTTGGCCGTTGCGGCCACCTTTTCAATCGGCAACTGGGCTTCGCGCCAGGCAGCAGTACCGCCTGAAACCGCCACCGCTTTTTCAAAGCCCGCCTTGCGCAGCGTTGCCGCAGCCCGGCCAGCGCGCGATCCGGTCGGGCACATCAACACCACCGGCAAGGTCTTGTTGGTGGGCAGACCCTTGGCACCTTCCAGACCTTGCAAGGGGATATTCCGCGCGCCGCCCGCATGGCCGGCCGCGAACTCAGTGGCATCACCGACATCGATGAGCACACCTTTCTCGCGGTTGATGAGCCTGACAGCCTCGCTGGGGCTGACTGCAGCAGAGCCCCCGCCGCCTCGTTTGATTGCCGGCCACAGCAGCATGCCACCCGAGGTGAGTGCCAGCAGGATCAGCGGCCAGTTGTCGACAAAGAATTTCAAAGCATCCGCCGCGTTTCAAGAAAACCGCGAATTATAGAATCTGGTCATGAGCAAAGCCCCACACCGACTGGTCCTGATCCGTCACGGAGAGTCAACCTGGAATCTGGAGAACCGCTTCAGCGGCTGGACCGACGTGCCGCTGACCCCCAAGGGTGTGGCCCAAGCACAAGAAGCAGGACGACTGTTGCGCCAGGCCGGTTACGAGTTTGACCTCAGCTGCACCTCGGTGCTGCAGCGCGCCGTGTGGACGCTGTGGCATGCCCTGGACGCCATGCAACGCACGTGGCTGCCGGTGCGGCACGACTGGCGGCTCAACGAGCGCCACTACGGCGCACTGCAAGGGCTGAACAAGGCCGATACGGCGGCCAAGTACGGTGACGAGCAAGTGCTGATCTGGCGTCGCAGTTACGACGTGCCACCGCCTACGCTGGAGGCCACCGACCCGCGCTGCGAACGAGACGACTTGCGCTACGCCCAACTGAGGCCCGGTCAGGTGCCGCTGACCGAATGTCTGCAGGATACTGTGGCCAGGGTGCTGCCTTTCTGGCACGAAAAGGCGGCCCCGGCGATGCTGGGCGGCCAGCGCTTGCTGATCGCCGCGCATGGCAACAGCATCCGTGCGCTGGTCAAGTATCTGGACGGCATCTCGGATGAGGCCATCGTGGGCCTGAACATCCCCAACGGTGTGCCGCTGGTCTATGAACTGGACGAGCAGCTCAAGCCGCTGAAAAGCTACTACCTGGGTGATGCAGATGCGGTGGCTGCGGCCACGGCGGCTGTCGCCAATCAGGGCAAGGCCGGCTGATGTGGTCACTGCGCGAGGCGTCAGGGCGACGCTGAACAATTCCCCGCGAGAGTCCGCGCCCTGGTTCGGGATGGGATGCAAGGCGCAAACCGCAGACATAACCCGGGCTATGGCGAGGATTTGCAACGCCGCAGACCGCCCCGAATCAGGGATGCGGGCGCCGAGGGACTTGTTCAGCGTTGCCTGGGGTCAATGAGATTTCGTAGGGTCGGGTTGACGGAACGGTCTACCAGTCAGCAGCGCTGGCCGCGCTGACCTGTGCAGCAGCTTCGCCCTGGCCAGCGGCCCCGGATGCCAGGCTGCGCGTCATCACTTCACGCAGGTGCACCGCCAGCGCCCTTCGGTCGGCATGTGCCGTGGCCATCGCAGGCAGCACCTGAACCTGCACCTCCAGCCCGGGCTGACAGGCTACGCGCCACAGGCTCTGGAGCAGCGTGGTCTCGCCGATGTAGGTCACCGCCAATGAATACGGCGAGTCGCGGTCGAAGTACCGCAGTACCAAGGGCTGCACCGGCGTCGCAGTGCTGATTGCCGCTTGCAGCAGGTTGGCATGAAAGGGCAGCAGCGCGGGCCCCAGGCCCGTGGTGCCTTCGGGGAAAACAGCCACCATGTCGCCCGCTTGCAAGGACTCGGCCATGGCGTGCACCACGCGCACGGCATCCCGCTTGCGTTCGCGCTCGATGAACAAGGTGCCGGCGCCCTTGATCAACCAGCCCAGCAGCGGCCAGGCCAATACATCGGCTTTTGACACAAAACGGGCTTGCGGCACTGTCGCGTGGATGGCCGCGATGTCGAGCCACGAGACGTGGTTGGCGACCAGCAAGGCGGCACCCGGTCGCACCTGGCCCAGAACCTGCACCCGCAGGCCCATGGCCTGCAACAAGCCTGCTGACCACCACTGGATGTGTTTGTAGCGCGCTGCAGCAGAGATAGCCGGAAAGCGCCGCATCACCCACATGCCATGCAGCACATGCAGGACGGCGCGGCACAGGCGCCCGATGGCCATCAAGGCGTTCAAGTCACTGGCCTACGCAGTCCTCAGGGGACACTCATACGCCACTGTCCCGGCCACCCAGGTCATCTGCACCCGGCCCAGCATCTGCATGCCGGTGCTGGCAAATGCAAAGGGGGTGTGTTTGCCCTGGCTGGTCAGTGCGTGTGGCGTCACCGACCAGCTGGCTTCAGGATCGAACAAACACAAGTCGGCGACACCGCCAACTTTGAGCTGGCCCGCGCTGTGCGCCAGCGAGGCCATTGCCGTGCCCAGCACCTGAACCGGCCCGCTGCTGACCCTGGACAGTGTCTGGCCCAGCGGCAGGCCCATGTCCTGGCCCCAGCGCAATGCCAGGCTGAGCAGCAACTCCAGCCCGGTGGCACCGGGCTCGGCCTCGCCAAAGGGCAAGGTCTTCATGTCGTCAGCCACCGGATTGTGGTCAGAGACCAGGGCATCCAGCGTGCCATCGGCCAGGCCCTGACGCAACGCTTCACGGTCAGCACCCTGGCGCAGCGGCGGGTTCAGGCGCATGTCGGCGTTGAAGTAGCCGATGTCCACATCACTCAGATGCAGCGAGTTGATGCTGACATCGCCAGTCACCGGCAGCCCTTCGGCCTTGGCTGCGCGCAGCAAGGCCACGCCAGCGGCGCTGGACAGGCGGCACAGGTGCACGCGGGCCCCGGTGGCGCGTACCAGATCAAAAACGGTGTGCAAAGCCACCGTTTCGGCCACCGCCGGCACACCCGTCAGGCCCAGCCGGGTGGCCACTGCCCCTTGTGCAGCGACCCCTTGGCCCAACCACGGGTCTTGCGGGCGCAACCACACGGTGTAGCCAAAAGTGGCGGCATATTGCAGCGCACGCATCAGCACCAAAGTGTCGGAGATGGGCACTTCGGCCTGCGAAAAGCCGATGCAGCCGGCCTCACTGAGCTCAGCCATTTCAGTCAGGGTCTGGCCTTGCAGGCCGCGCGTGAGTGCGCCCAGCGGAAAGAGTCTGCAGCGAGACAGTTTTCTGGCCCTGAACTTCAACATCTCCACCAGGCCAGGCTCGTCCAGCACCGGGTCGGTGTCGGGCGGGCAGACCAGGCTCGTGACACCGCCGGCAGCCGCTGCACCCAGTTCGCTTTCCAGCATGCCTTCGTGCTCATGGCCGGGCTCACGCAAGCGCGCAGCCAGGTCCACCAGGCCGGGGGCGACGACCAGCCCGCGGGCATCGATGTCTCGCTCGGGCGTGAAGTCGCCCAACGAGCCCACCGCGCCGATGGCCACGATGCGGTCACCAGCGATCGCCACATCGGCCAGCGCGTCGTGTCGGGAAGCCGGGTCGACCACACGGCCATTGCGGATCAGGACCTTCATGCGGTGCTGCCTGAACTGTGGCTCGCGGTGTTGCCGGCAGTGTTGCCCGCACTGTTGCCGGCAATCGTGCTCATCACCGCCATCCGCACCGCGATGCCGAAGGTGACCTGCGGCAAGATCACGCTGTGGCTGCCGTCGGCCACCGAAGACTCGATCTCGACACCGCGGTTGATCGGCCCCGGGTGCATCACGATCGCATCGGGTTTGGCCAGCGCCAGCTTCTCGAGGCTCAAGCCGTAGCTCTTGAAAAACTCTGCAGCGCTGGGCAACATCGCGCCGCTCATGCGCTCGTTTTGCAGCCGCAACATGATGATCACGTCGGCGTCGCGGATGCCTTCGTTCATCTGGTGGCACACACGCACACCCATCTGCGCCAAGTCAGCAGGCACCAAGGTCTTGGGGCCCACGGCGCGAATGTCGGGCACACCCAGAATCGTCAGCGCGTGGATGTCTGAGCGCGCCACGCGCGAGTGCACGATGTCGCCCACCACCGCCACCGACAACTGCGTGAAGTCTTTCTTGAAATGACGGATCGTGTACATGTCCAGCAAACCCTGGGTCGGGTGCGCATGGCGGCCGTCACCGGCATTGATGACACGCACATGGGGCGCCACATGCTGCGAGATCAAATACGGCGCGCCGCTTTGTGCATGACGCACGATGAACATGTCGGCATGCATCGCCGACAGGTTGGCGATGGTGTCGAGCAAGCTCTCGCCCTTGGCGGTGCTGGAGCGGTTGATGTCCAGGTTGATGACGTCTGCACTCAGGCGTTTGGCGGCGATCTCAAAGGTGGTGCGGGTGCGCGTGCTGTTCTCAAAGAACAGGTTGAAAACACTCTTGCCGCGCAGCAGAGGCACCTTCTTGACCTCGCGGTCGTTGACGCTGAGAAAGGTGCCGGCGGTGTCGAGGATCTGCGTCAGGATGGCGCGTGGCAAGCCTTCGATGCTCAGCAGGTGGATCAGTTCACCGTGGTTGTTGAGTTGGGGATTGCGGCGCGACAACATAGGCGGGTTTTGGTTCGGCTGACTGGGCTTGGCTTGGCTCGCTGCGCTCAGCTGTCTTCGTCTTGCACCACAAAGCCAAAGCCGCCGTCATCCCGCCGCGCCAGGCGCAGGCGCCGGCTGGCGGGCAGCGACAGACGCACCGAAGCGTGCGCAGCAGCCATCGGCAACTGTCGCCCACCGCGGTCGACCAGCACCGCCAGCGTGATGCTGGCCGGGCGGCCGAAGTCGAACAGCTCGTTGACCGCAGCGCGCACCGTGCGGCCGGTGTACAGCACGTCGTCGAGCAGCAGGATGTGGGCGCCGTTGATGTCGAAGGGCAACTGGGTGGCATCGTTGCCGCTGGCCAGCCCACGTTGCGAAAAATCGTCTCGGTGCAGCGCACTGCTGATCACACCATGCTCGCCACTCAAACCCAGGTCTTTTTGCAGTCGTTCGGCCAGCCAGGCGCCGCCGGTCCAGATGCCGACCAACACGCTGGGCGCATCGCGCTCATGCAACAAATTGCGCACGCCCTTGCGCAGGTCGGCGTAAAGCGCTTCGGCGTCGAGTTGCAGCATCGTGCTCAGTTGCTGGCAACGGTGTCGCAGGCGGCGTGTTGCGCTGGTTTGGCTGAATCGCCTGGATCGCCTGGCTCACCGGGACGCTGCCGCGCAGCGTTGCCGGCTTGTTGCAACGCGCGCAAATGCTGCTCCAGGATCAGCGCCGCTGCTGCAGCATCGGCGTCCCGGGGGTCGGCACCTGCGGACAGCACTTCAGTGGTGGTGTAACGCTCGTCCACCTCATGCACCGGCAGCCTGAAGCGGCCCTGAAGCTGACGTGCAAAACGCCTGGCGTGGCGCGTGTTGTCGTGCGCTGCGCCGTCTGGGTGGAACGGCACGCCCACCACCAGGGCATCGGGCTGCCATTCCTGGATCAGGGCCTGGATGGCGTCAAACTCGTCTGGCTTGGTCCCGCGTGGCCGCAACAGGGTCTTCAGCGGCTGGCCCTGCATCAACCGTGTGTTGCCGCTTGCCACACCGATGCGGCGTTGGCCGTGGTCAAAAGCCAGGAAGCTCAAGGTCTTCAAGGCGCCGCTTTCAGCGCGTGCAGCGCGTGCAGCGTCCAGGCTGCTTCAGGCATGCCCGGCCTGTTGCGACAACATGTGCGGGTCGATGCCCAACAAGGACAATGCCCGGCTGTATCGTTTCTCGATCGGCGTCTCGAAGATCACCGCCGGATCAGCGTCGACATTGAGCCAGCCGTTGCGCCCCAGTTCGTCTTCCAGCTGGCCAGCTTGCCAGCCGCTGTAGCCCAGTGTGACGAGCACCCGGCGGGGCCCGCCGCCGTGGGCCATGGCCTCCAGCACATCCTTGCTGGTGGTCATTGCCAGGCCGCCGGGGATCGACAAGGTCGAGTTGTAGGTGGTGCCGCTCTCAGTCGCTTTGTCATGCAGCACAAAGCCGCGTTCAGTCTGCACCGGGCCACCAAAGTAGACCGGTTGCTCAGCCAACTCTTCGCTGGTCAAGTTGAGCTCGACCTTCTCGAACAGGTTCCTCAGCTTGATGTCGATGGGCTTGTTGATCACCAGGCCCAATGCGCCTCTTTCGGTGTGCTCGCACAAGTAGATGACGGTGCCTGCAAAGTTGTCGTCGGCCATGCCGGGCATGGCAATCAGAAACTGGTTGGTCAGGTCGATGCGGGCGAAGGTGGACATTGGCACTATTCTAGGGGCGCCGTGCTTTCTCGGACGGGTTCTCGCTCGGGTGACACTGGGGCCTGCCCGGCGCCCTTGTCGGTATCGATTCAGCCCTGCCCCACCCTGCCCAACGATGCCCAAGACCCCATCCGCCGCGCCAGACAAAACCTTGGCAGCCGCCCTGGTGTGGCTGCGCCGCGACCTGCGGGTGCAGGACCATGCGGCGCTCTACCACGCGCTGCGTGCAGCGCGCCGGGTCTGGTGCTGCTTCGTCTTTGACCGCGACATCCTGGACCCCTTGCCGCGCATCGACCGGCGGGTCGAGTTCATCCGCGACAGCCTGCTGGGGCTTGACGCATCTCTGCGCGCGCTTGCTGCATCCCATGGCGTCGAAGGCGTCGGGCTGATCGTGCAGCATGGCTGGGCGCACCAGCAGATTCCTGCGCTGGCGCGACGCTTGGACGTGCAAGCCGTCTATGCCAACCACGACGACGAGCCGGCAGCGCTGGCGCGGGACGCCAAAGTGCGCGGCCTGCTGGCCGACCAGGGCGTGGCACTGCACACCAGCAAGGACCATGTGATCTTCGAGCGCAGTGAGGTGATGACGTTATCCGGCACCGCTTTTGGGGTCTTCACGCCCTACAAGAACGCCTGGCTGAAGAAGCTCGACGACTACTTTTTGCGCGCCTATCCGGTGGCCCACCATGCAGGCGCCCTGGCAACGCGCCCGGCCACCGAGCCCGCCGTGCCCGAGCTGCAGGCGCTGGGCTTTGCGCCCAGCAACCTGCACAGCCTGAAGCTGCCCAGCGGCGAAGCTGGCGCGCACGAGCTGCTGGACGACTTTGTGCCCCGGCTGGACGCGTACCACGAGACCCGTGACTTCCCCGCCGTCAAGGGCCCCAGCTACCTGAGTACGCACCTGCGCTTTGGCACCGTCTCGATCCGCCGTCTGGCGGCTTTGGCGCACCAGAGGACGCACCAGAGGGCAGACCCGCAAGGTCAGCCCGTTTCACGCGGCGCGGAGGTCTGGCTGTCCGAGCTGATCTGGCGCGATTTTTATCACCAGGTGCTGCACCACCATCCGCGCGTGGTCGATCAGGCATTCAAGCCGGCCTACGACCGCATCCAATGGGCGCGCGGCAAAGCGGCTGACGCGCTGTTTGCCGCCTGGTGCGAAGGCCGCACCGGCTACCCGTTGGTGGACGCTGCGATGCACCAGATCAACCAGACCGGCTACATGCACAACCGGCTGCGCATGGTGGTGGCGAGCTTCTTGTGCAAAGACCTGGGGCTGGACTGGCGCCGCGGCGAAGCCTACTTTGCCTTGCAGCTCAACGACTTCGATCTGGCAGCCAACAACGGCGGCTGGCAATGGGCGTCCTCCAGCGGCTGCGATGCGCAGCCTTACTTCCGCATCTTCAACCCCACCACGCAGAGCGAGAAGTTCGACCCCCAGGGCCGCTTCATCCGCCGCTACCTGCCGCAACTGGCCGCCCTGCCCGACAAATTGATCCATGCCCCTTGGCTGGCGCGGCCGGTGGACCTGGCAGCCGCCGGCATCACGCTGGGCAAGGATTACCCGCTGCCGGTGGTGGCCCACGACGAAGCGCGGCAGAAGACGTTGGCGCGTTATGCGGTGGTCAAGGGTGGTTGACACCCCTGGAGCTGCCGCTGTGCGTCAGAACCTCCGTAGCGGGTATGCGGACACTTGGAGCGCGGATCAGAAGTAAGCCAAGTCGATGTTGCTGAAGCGCCCGATGCCGGGCACCACGAGCGGCAGATCGGTCTGGCTGACTCCCATCCAACGCGCCAGCGTGGCTGCCAACTGATCCACCGAGGTGCTCGGCAACAGCCGGCCCTGGCCGACATCGTCCGGCCCGCCCAGCGCAATCTGCGGCGCCGTGCCGTAAAAGCGCCGCCCTTTGACAGCACCGCCCATCACAAAATGGTGGCTGCCCCAACCGTGGTCTGAGCCGTCGCCGTTGATCGCGTAGGTGCGGCCAAAGTCAGAAGCGGTGAAGCTGGTGACCTTGTCGGCCACACCCAACTCGACCGTGGCGTCGTAGAAGGACTTCATCGCGGCGGCTACCTGGGCCAGCAGACCGGGCTGGTTTTCGACCAGGTTGTCGTGCAAGTCAAAGCCGCCGAGAGAGACAAAGATCACCTGGCGCTTGACGCCCAGCGCAGCGCGCGCGCCGATCAGCCGCGCCGCCATGCTCATCTGCCGCGACAGGCCGTCGGTGCCAAAGACCGTGCCGAGCGCGCCTGCGCCCGCCAGCGCCGCCGTGACCTGCACCTCGGCATCGATCGAGCGGCGTGTGACGCGGCTGTAGTCATCGGCAAAGTAACCCGTGTGCTCTGCTGAGATCAAGCTGCGCAAAGCCTGCTGCGCCGTGGCCGAGCCGTTCAGGGCCCGGGTGATGCCGTTGATGGCCACGGCACCGCTGCTGCTGACCTGGTACTGCAAGGCATTGCGGCCCGACAGATAAACCGCATTGCCGGACAGCGAGATGCAAGTGAAAGCGCTGCCCGGGTTGCCGGACAACATCAAATCGCCCACCCGCCCGCCCCAACCCGAAGTGGCGCCCTCGGGCAGACTGGACTGCCAGATCGACTGCTGGTCGTTGTGCGAGAACAGCTTGGGTGGCAGCAGCACCGACTTGGCTTTGTACTGCGCCAGTGTGGTGGGCTCGACCAGCGGCCCGATGTTGAGCTGCACCGCCAGCCGCTCGGCATCCCACACCGCCTTCAGCGGCGCCAGGCCGGGCGCCAGCGCGTGTTGCAGCCCCCCGGGCAGTGGCGTCACCGGTTGCAGTGCGGTGGCTTGCAGATCAGCCAGTGGAATCGCCAGATCGCGACGAATGCCGGCGTAGGCGGCATGGTTGCTGGCGTCGACCGGCGGCAGGCTGTTGCCGTAGTCGCTGCCGCCCAGCAAGAAGACGCAGACCAGCGCCTTGTAGTCGTCGGCAGCGCTGGCGCCGGCTGCTGCTGCATCGGCCATCAGCGAAAGATTCAGCGCCCAAGGCGCCGCGGCGCCGGCGATGCCCAGCAGGCTGGCCCGTTGCAGCAAGGCGCGGCGCGCCAGGTCGGGGTGTTTGAGTAATTTCATCGCTGGTGCAAAAATTCAGGGCTGGCCAACACCAAAAGCACGGCGGTGTAGACACGATTGAAGGGACCAGAGTTGCCAGTGCCGCTGACGCTGCCCACCGCGTCGGTGATCAGCAGCAGCGTCGATGCACCCAGCTGGTCGGCGCACAGCAGCAAGTTCAGCCGTGCCACCAAAGCTGCAGGGTCGGCGGCCAAAGCCAGCTCTGCGCTGTAGTCGGGTCGCAGATCCCCATGCTTGGCCGAGCTCAGCGTCTGCATGTAGTTCAGATAGCCGGCCACGCTGGTCTCGGTCGTCAGCTGCATCTCGGGCGCCACCAAACCAGCTTTCGACACGGCCGTGTTGGGCGGCACGTAGCCGGGCCTGAAAAAGTTGAACACCGAGGGCGAGCGCTGCGGGCTTTGGCCCAGCCGGGTGGCTGCATCGCTCAGGTTGCCCAGCGTCCAGTTGCCCGACAGCGACGCCGCCTTGAAGCTGCGCGCCCATTGCAGCAGGCGCTGCAGCGGCTCACGCAGCTTGCCAAAGGCAGGTGCAGTCAGACCCTCTGCAGCACGCGCTTCGTCGTCCAGCAAGACAGCGCGCAGCGTGGCGGCCAGGTCACCCCGCAGCCCCAGGCCGTTGTTGGCAAAGGCCGCCGCCACCCGCGCCACATAGGCGGAGCTGGGGTTGCTGGTGACCAGCCGCTGGATCAACTGGCGGCCGATGAAAGGGCCCACGTTGGGGTGGTTGGCCAGCGCGTCCAGCACGCGCCGCAAAGCCTCGTTGCCATCCAGGTTGGCCGGGATCGTGGTGCCCAGCACGGTGGCCGCGGTGGTGGCGTGCAGGCTGGGGTTGAGCAGCATCGGCACGCGGTTTTGCTCCACGGGGCTGACGCTGGCGCGGCGGTCGAAGTTCCAGCCGGTCAACACCGCCGCCAGCGCCTTGACATCGGCTTCGGTGTAGCTGTCCAGTGCGTGGCCCTGGGCATCCAACTGCGTTGTGCCGTCGGGGTTCAGCTGGGTGAGCCCGAGGGTGAACAGTTGCATCACCTCGCGGGCGTAGTTCTCGTCAGGCACGCGGCCGGTGGCCGGGTTGGCTTTCTGGTTGCCGGCCATGTTCAGGTAATTGCCCATGGCCGGGCTCAGCGTGACGGCTTGCAGCAGCGTGCGGAAGTTGCCGAAGGCATGCTCGGCCAACAGATCCCAGTAAGCGGCCATCCTGAAAGGTTTGTAGGTGCCGTTGATGCCGTCCAGGCCCACCACAAGGATCTCCGAGAGCGCCAAGGCCACGCGCTGACGCAGGCCGTCGGGCGCTTTCAGCAGGCGCTGCCAGATCTGGTTGTCAAAGCCGGCGCTGCCGACGCGGCTGCTCTCGTTCTCTCCATAGCCCCTGGACAGCAGCCAATCCCAGTTGCTGGTGGAGGGCGGCGTGTTGAACTGCTGCTGCAGCCAGGCCTCATAACCCAGCGATCGCACGGCCGCGATGTCGGCATCGGTCGCGGCGAGCGTGGCCTGGTTCAGAAAGCGCGCCGCCTGGGCGTCGCTGTAGGCAAAGCGCCCGGCAAAGACGGGCTCGGTGTAATCCTTCAACAGACCCACGGCAACCGGCACGTCGTTGTTGCCTGCCACCGGGCCCAGGATGTAGACCATGCCGTTGGCCACGCCCACCGCATTGCCGGTCTGCAGGTAAAGGCGGTAGCTGTAAGGCGCAAAGTACTGGTCGGCCTGCTGGCCGGGAAAGAACTCGGGGTAGTGAATCTCCGCCCAATCAAACAATTGGGTGGGCGTGGGTACGGCAGCGTTGGCCGAGTTGGCCGAGTTGGCACCAGATGCCGCCAGCGCGCTGGCTCGGCCCGCCCCGACCCCCAGGATGTCGCGGCGCAGCGGTGCTTCGCTGGCGCGCAGGAAGCCTGCCGGGAAGTCTTCTTCGGCGCCACCGCCACCGCAAGCCGCCAGCAGTGCAGCAGGCACGGCGACGGCCCAAGGGGCCAGCGCAGGTCTTTCTGCGCTGGGCGGCTCTCCCCGAGGGCGATCAGCTGCTGGCGTCTGTTGATTTGCGGTGCAAGGGTCCATGGCTGCAGATGCTGCCCGCGCATGGCCTGCCTCAGCGCTCAAAGTAGCGTTCAATTCGTGGCCTTGTTCAACTGCAGATGGCGCAGTATGCAAGGCTGCGGCGCACCTGGCCGTGCACTTTGCTTCACAGAAGCAGGTCTTTACCTTTCGCCACAAATCCGGCCGCCCTGGCAGCAGCCTGCGCGACTCAGTCGCTCAGGTACTCGCCGGCCCCATGAAGCGCGACAGGATCTCGCCGTGCTGCTGCGGCCAGCGCGCCAGCAGGCGCTCGTCGCGTTGCAAGACCGCACGCAAGAACGCCGTCGTCAAAGTCTTGCTGGCTTCCTTGACCCGCCCGTTGAGCATGACTCCGCCGCTGCCGCTGCGGTCGGTGAACATGCTGTGGCTGCCGCCTTCAAAAACGGCCAGCCATTTGCGTGTGCTGCCGGTGGCTTCAAAGACCGCCAGCCGGTCTTCCAGCCCGCTGTAGTAACCGGGGATGCGGATCACATCTTCAGTCGCCGTGATGTGCAGGCTGGGCACGACGACCGGGCTCAGGATGTCGCGAAAGTCTGATTGGCCATAAAAAGGCGGCGCGGAAATCACGATCGCAGCACTGAACCTGCGGTCTTGCAGATCGATCTGT
The DNA here is from genome assembly GCA_038324515.1 of Burkholderiales bacterium. Classification (GTDB taxonomy): domain Bacteria; phylum Pseudomonadota; class Gammaproteobacteria; order Burkholderiales; family Burkholderiaceae_C; genus Rubrivivax. The sequence goes on along the minus strand of JBBQIB010000011.1, from coordinate 1,207 downwards.
CGGCCGTCCTTGGGCACCCGCGCGCCGCAAGCCAGCAACGCGGTGTTGGCGCCATAGCTGTGGCCGGCCGCGATGATGTGGCGCGTGTCGATGCGGCTGGCCAGATCAGAGGCCAGCAGCGTATCGAGCGCAAAGCTCAGGTCGAGCACGCGGTCGATGGCCTCTGTGGCTTGTGCGGCGTCACGCAAACGTCCCAGCAGGCCCATGATGTTGCCAAACCACAGCGCGCTGTCGCTGCCCACATGCTGCAGGTGCAAACAGGCCAGCCCTTGGCCGGCAATGTGCCTGCCCAGCCAACTGTAGCCACGCCGCGAGCCGCCGATGCCGTGCGAGAACACGACCAGCGGCACGCCCCCCGGGTTGGCGTTGGGGATTGCATCAGCGCGCTGCGCGGGCAGGTAAAGCCGCACCGGTACCGCGCGCCGGCGGCTCGTGTCGATCCATTCCATCTCCAGCATCTGGTAGGGGCCCGGTTGATTGACGGGCTCGGGGGGCTCAGCGGGCTCGGCAGTATCTGGCGCCACCGCAGCAGCAGCATTCGCCCACCGCTGCACAAAGCCCAGGCTGGCTGCGGCCAGACCCCCTGCAGCCAGTTTCAGGCATCGGCGCCGCCGCACATTTGGCCCGGTGGTGTACGCCGAGCGGCTGCCGACGGGTGGTGGCTGGCTTGGCTTCATTCAGCACCTGACGCAGCCGCTGGCTGCACCATAGGCACTATAGGCACTATAGGCACGATAGGCACTGGAGGCACCGGCGCAGCCTTGCCGCGCCCTGTCAGCCGCTTCAGCAACTGGATGGCATCGTCCACATAGGTGTAGATCACAGGGATCACCAGCAGGCTGAGGAAGGTGGAGGTGATCAAGCCGCCGATCACCACGATCGCCATCGGCGCCCTGAAGCTGGGGTCGGTGCCCCAACCCAATGCGATGGGCATCATGCCCGCGCCCATGGCGATGGTGGTCATGATGATCGGGCGCGCCCGCTTGTGGCAGGCATCGATGACTGCGTCCCAGCGGTTCAGGCCGTGGTCACGGCGCGCGATGATGACGTAGTCCACCAGCAGGATCGAGTTCTTGGTGGCGATGCCCATCAACATGATCAAGCCGATCATGCTGGGCATCGACAGCGCCGTCTGGGTGACAAAGAGGGCCAGGAAGGCGCCAGGGATCGACAGCACCAGCGCGCCCAGAATCGTCACTGGCTGCAC
>JBBQIB010000010.1:0-42502 GCA_038324515.1 Burkholderiales bacterium | reverse complement strand
AGCCTGGATGATGCCTGCCTGCTGCTCTTCCAGTCCCATCCACATCGGCAGCCGCAACAACCTGTTGGCGATATCGTCAGTCACCTTCAACTCGCCGCTGCAGCGGCCGTATTTGCGGCCAGCGGGCGAGCTGTGCAGTGGCACATAGTGAAAGACCGACTGCACGTCCAGCTGTTTGAGCTTGTCGATCACGGCCGTGCGGCGGTCCAGATCCGGCAGCAGCAGATAGTACATGTGGGCGTTGTGGGTGCAACTGTCGGGCACGACCGGCCGGCGCAGCCTGCCTGCAGCTGCAGCCTCTGTGAAGGCCAGATGGTAATGCTCCCACAAGGCCATGCGCTTGCGGGTGATGGTGTCAACGTCTTCCATCTGCGCCCACAAAAATGCAGCAATGATTTCACCAGGCAGGTATGAAGAGCCAACATCCACCCAGGTGTATTTGTCGACCTGCCCGCGAAAGAACAGGCTGCGGTTGGTGCCCTTCTCACGGATGACTTCGGCGCGTTCTGCCAACTCTGGCCGGTTGACCAGCAGCGCGCCCCCCTCCCCCGAGATCAGATTCTTGGTCTCATGGAAAGACAGGGCCGCCAGGTCGCCGATGCTGCCCAAGGGCCGGCCCTTGTAGGTGGACGACACGGCTTGCGCTGCATCTTCGATCACCAGCAGCTGGTGGCGTTTGGCAATCGCCATCAAGGTATCCATCTCGCAAGCCACGCCAGCGTAGTGCACCGGCACGATGGCGCGGGTCTTGGCGGTGATGGCGGCTTCGACCTTGCTTTCGTCCAGGTTCAAGGTGTCGGCACGAACGTCGACAAAAACCGGCACCGCGCCGCGCAGCACGAAGGCGTTGGCCGTGGAGACGAATGTGTACGAAGGCATGATGACTTCGTCGCCAGGCTGTACTTCGGCCAGCAAGGCCGCCATTTCCAGCGCCGCAGTGCAGGAATGGGTCAAGAGGGCTTTGTGGCTGCCGGTGCGCTGCTCGATCCACGCATTGCACAGGCGCGTGAAACTGCCGTCACCCGCCAGATGCCCCTTGGCATGGGCCTGTGCGATGTACCACAGCTCTTTGCCCGTCATGTAGGGCTTGTTGAAGGGAATCATGCTCAAGACAGATCCTTTGTTTTCAGCTTGCGGCGCTGGGTCCGTAAATTGATGTATGGAACAGCAAGTGCTCGGACGCGCACATCGCCTTCAGGCACGCGCCAGCACCACCAGTCCGGCAATCACCATCAGAGTGCCCGCCACTTTGGCCAGGCCCAGCGATTCGCCCAGAAACAGCGCTCCAAAAGCCATGACGATGACAAAAGCCAAACTCATGAACGGATAAGCGTAGCTCATCTCGAAGCGGGTCATCGCTGCCATCCAGGCCAAAGAGGCCAAGAATGCCGCAACAAGCCCCGACATGATCCAGGGATTCGCGAATAACTTGAGCAAGAAGAGCAGTTTGTCCAGGCCGCCCGGCGGCAACGCACCCGCGCCTGCCATCTGCCACTTCAGCACCAGTTGGCCGTACACGGTGAAAAACAGTGTCAGGGTGATGAAAAAGTGGCCGAGGAAGTCGAAAGCAAGTTTCATGGGTGGCTTTGTAAGTCGCTCGCGCTGTCAGGCGGCGGGTGGCAGGCGGTGAGTGGCGGGTGGCTGCGGTCGAACCGGTTTGGCCGGCGCTGCGCTGCCGACAACCCCCGAAAGCACAGATCAGCGGTTTGCCGAGGCGCCGCCGACGCTGCCGCCGAGCGAAGCCCCTTCTCGCCAGCCCCAGATGTACCAGGGCGCGTCCGGGCCGGTGCAAAAAAGCAGATCGAGCACCGACACCTGGTGGCTGAAGGGTGGATGCCGCTGGGCATACTCCGGATAGCCTTGGTAATCCTGCCACGCCAAGCCGATCCCAGCCGCGGCAAATTGCTCGGGTTCGATGTAATCGCGCGCTGCAGGCCCCGACAAGTACTCGGTCGCCCCGGTCTGGCGCACAAGATCAAGCAGCCGGTCCAGCTTCCTGCCCTGCAACTCGAAGCTGCGGGAATCCGAGAAGCGCGTACGCAGGCCCAGAAACTCTTGCGCGATGTGGCGGATCATCGCGTGGTTCAGCGCTGACAGGTTTTGCCAGCGGGTGCCCAGGTAAACGTGCTCCAGATAAGGCGCATAGCGCGCAAAAAAGGGGCAGCTGCCGTAGTTCTGCTGCAGGCTGCGCCAGTGTTTGAGCTGCCAACCTGGATCCTGTATCTCCACCTCGCAGATCAACCGGTTGCGGTCCGTCCCGACCGGGATGCTGAGCCAGATCGGGCCCTGGGCCGTCTTGATCTTGTTGCGGTTGCGCCAGTCGCTCTTGGTGAACTGCAGGTCGTCGTAAAAAACAAACTCATCGACTGCATGAATGATGTCGAAGTAGCCCTTCCAGGGCATGTAACTGGATTGCAGCACCGCGACACGGTGGGTCGGAGGCAGCGGGCTCACGCGCCAGGCCTCCGCAGATACCAGTGCAACTCGGGCAAGGCGCGCAACGTGGTCACCTGAGCCGGGGGCAGCAGCTGGGCACACAGCTCGCTGCTGAAGTTGAAGAAGCCACCCGCGCGCTGGATCAGAAAGCTGTGTCTGAACCCGGCCGCCAGTGCCCCCGCACAGTCGCGAAACGGGTTGTCGCCCACCATCACCAGGGCCTGCGCAGGCAGATCCAGGGCCTGGGCGACGGCTTTGAAAGCGCGCGGATCGGGTTTGCTGCAACCCAGGTCGCCCGTCAGAACTACCGCATCGAGCTGCGAGACCAGCCCGCTGACCTGCAGCTTTTGCCGTTGCGACGCGGCCGGGTTGTCGCTGAGCAAGCCGATGCGATAGCCGTTGCTGCGCAGCTGCAGCAGGCTGCCCACCACGTCGGGGTAGACGCGGCATTGCGCCGGCAGCACCCGGCGGTAAGCGTCGATGGCCCGCGGCAGCAGTTGAATAGGCAGCGACAGGTGCTCGAAGGTGCGATCCAGCAGCAAAGCGCGCTCGCCTTCCTCAAGCACCTGCAGCGCACAGCGCATGAAGTCCGCTTGACCGACCTCCGGCTGCAGTTCGTCTTGCAGTACGTCCCAGAGACCTTGCAGCTTGCGCCAGATCCAGTCTTTCTGATCCAGCAAAGTGTCGTCCAGATCAAAGACCAAGCCCGCCACGCCAGGCAAGTCCAATGCTGGAACCAGGCGCTCCTGCAACATGCGAAAACTGCGTGCGCCTGGCGCCAGGGTGTCGCCCATCAGCGGTGCTGCAGGCAAGACCGGTACAGGCGCAGTTTCGGGATCAGGCGCAGGCCGGGGATCGGGCGCAGGCCCGGGATCAGGCGCCGACTGCATCAGAAAAGCCACCGGATTGCCGCCTGCCACCAGGGTCAGAGGCATCGAGGTGCCGATGCGTGGATTGAAATCAGACACCCAGCATCGCTCTTGATGCACCAGCAACTGCAGGTTCAGCACGCCGCGGGCGCCTTCGCTGGCCAAGGCAAGCGTGGCTTGCTGCGCCACTGCCAGCACCTGGGCAGGCCTGGCAGGCTCGCACACCACCGCAAAGCCGCCTACAGTGCGGATGCGCCGGCGCGCGTACAGCGTGGATGCCTGGCCCTGTGCATTGATCGCAAAGTCGACCGAGAACTCTTCGAAATCCGTCAGCAGCGGCTGCCACACGTGGTGCGCGCTGCTGACCGCCCCTTGCACTTCGGCATCAGCCCGCGACTGCACATGCAACAGCCCTGTGCCGCCCCAGCCATCTTTGGGTTTACCCAGCAAAGGATAGGTGGCGGCCGGGTGCAGAGCAGAGTCGAAGGTCGGCAGCACCGGCAGACCCCGGGCACGCGCCCAGCAGTAAAACGCAGCCTTGTCGCGCCCCAGCGCAAGCACGGGCAATTCGCTGACCCAGACCTGCGTGCCCAACTGCAGCAGCCGGGGCCGCTCTTGTGCCAGCAGCTCCAGCTCAAAGCTGGTAGCAGGAAAGATCGCTTCGACTTGCTGCTGCACGCAAAGCCGAAGCAGGAAGGCCACGAAGGCTTCGCGGTCGTCGATCAACGGCGCCCTGAAAAAACCATGCGCCAGGTAGCGGCCCAGGTTTTCCTCATGGCAATCTGCCAGCAACAGCCGAAGTTGCCCGCAAGCGTGCAAGGCCTTGAGCATGGCCAGGCCCTGAAAGCCGCCCCCCGACACCACCAGCACCGTCGACGCGGCCATCAGACCTTGCCCCGCTCCGAACCCGGCCTCAAAGCAACGCCTGCAGCCGGCTGCTGGGTATGCCTGAATCCGGCGTGGGGGTTGCCAGGTAGCCGCTGCCAGCGGCTGCGTCCTTGAAGACCCGGCTGCCTGCGCCCACGATGCAATCGTCGCCCAGCGCCAGGTGCTCGCGCACAGTGGCATTGGCGCCGATGAAGCAGCGTTGGCCCACCTTGACGCCGCCGCAGATGACGACGCCTGAGCCGATGAAGCTGTGGTCGCCCACCTGCACATGGTGGCTGATCACACTGCCGGCGAACATGATCACGCCCTCACCCAGGCTGACGAAAGGCTGAACACAGTTGCCCTCCATGACCATGCAGTTGCCGCCCAACTGCAGATCGGGCCACACTGAAGCGCGCGAACTGACATAGCTGGCCAACCGGTAGCCGGCGGCGCGCACTGCGACGCAGCGCTCTGCGCGCCGGGCGTTCAGGCGGCTGTAGCCGATGGCCACGAAGACATCACAGTCTGCAGGCGAGAAGTGAAGCGACAGGTCTTCGCAGGCCACCAAAGGCAAGCCATGGGCGGAGTCCCCTTGCAAATACTGCCGGTCGACTGCAAAGGCCAGCACCTGGCGCTGGCTGTCGTGCACAAAATAGAAGTGCGCCAATTGCGCCAGTTCACCGGTGCCGACGATGACGACGGGGCGAGTGCTGCTCATCTGGGGGGCTTCTTCATCGGCGCTGAGCTAAGGCGCCAGCTTCAAGGCCAGCGCGTCCAGGATGGCTTGCGCGCTGCCCAGCTCGGCCAGTTCGGCATCGTCGAATTCGATCCCGAATTTTTCCTCCAGCGCCAGCATCAGATGCATGTGCTTCAAGGAATCCCAGGCCGGGAGCGTGTGGCGTGAGCTTTGGGCGTTGAGCTGCTCTTGCGGCACGCTCAAGAGCGCCGACAGCGTGGCAAAAAAACTGCTTTGCAGCTCGGGATTGGCACTCACTCAGGACTCCTCGATCTGCACAAAAAGGGCCCCATTGTCAGCCAGCTCAAAGTGCGGCCCCAGACCTTTGGCCTTGTAAGCACGCTGCCCCGACGCATCGCTGATCAGATCAAAACCGACGCGCGCCCAAAAATCGGCGACCTGGGCGTTCTTGGCGGTGGCGATGTATTGCGCGCTGCAAACCAGCCCCGGATGGCGCCTGCCGATGTCGGCCATGCAATGGCTCACCATCGCCAGCTCCAGCCGTCGACCCAGAGCCCGGCAACTCATCAGAAAGCTGTCGATGTGCAGTTGGGCGTCTGAGCGCATGAAGATCATCACGCCCACCAGGCCCAGGCTGCCGAAGCGATCGCGTGCGCTCAGAGCGTAAATCACGCCTTGGCCACTTTCCTGCAGGGACTGCAGATCACTTTCAGCATAGCGGCGGGTGCACAGGTTGAACTGGTTGGTCTTTTGCGTCAATTGCGCCACGCGAGCCAGCTCGGCAGGCGTGGCCGGATGGATGGAGGCCACGGTTTGCAACGACTGCAGATACGCACCGAGGTCGCCAAACTGGCTGCGCACCTGTTTGCGCTGCGCTTCGCTTTGATAGAGCTGTGAGCGCTTGCGGTCTTCTTCGGTCGACTGCAGCGTGTCGAACCATCCGTCCTGCAGCAACAGCGATGGCAATTCCACCAGCCGCTTGGGCACCTGCAAGACGGTGACCTGGGGCAGCATCTGCCGCACCAGCGCGCACTCCTGTGGGCTGTCGTCGACAAAGACAAAGGCATCCAGGCCGAGGTTCAACTCGGCGGCGATCGCCTGGATGTTGTCAGCCTTGTTGTGCCAGTCGATGCGCCAACTGCTCAAGTGCTGGCGTTTCAGGCGGCATGCGGGGTGCTTGTCCAGCACCTCGAACACGTCGGCTTCATTGTTCTTGCTGCACAGCGCCAGCAGCACACCGCGCTCGGCCAGATGCAGCACCGTCGTCTGGAAATCAAAGAACACGCGGCCCGGGTATTGCTGGGGGTCCAGCGCAATGCCGTCGAGCCCGTCCTCGCCCACCACGCCGCCCCACAAGGTGTGGTCGCAGTCCAGCACCAGCACTTTCTTGGCCCGTCCGCGCAGCGCACACACAACGGTGCCAACCTGCTGAGCCCAGCCGTCAAGAAAGGCGTGCCTGAAGGGTGCGCGCCACAGGTAGCGCCCGCGCTCGTCCAGGGCACTGGCTGCGCCCAGCCGGCGCAACAAGGCTTGCCAGTCGATCAGCACCAGGCGGGGTGCATGCTGCTTGACGGCCGCCGATACCGCCTCATTGAGTCTGCCCACCTGGGCCACCAGACCCAGCCCCTGGCGGTCCGGCACCAGACCGGCTTCATTCCACAGCGGGGGCAGGAAGTTGTGGACCAGCAACGTGGCCGTGCTGCGCTCGACCAGCAAATCCAGCAGCCCATGCAGCTGAGCCAGCGCTCGATCACAGGTCCAGCCAGGCTGGCCGTAGTCAGGGTCCAGTTCATCCAGCGCCAGCGCCAGCACGATCAGTTCGGGCTGTGCCAGCGCCACAGCGCCGTCGCTGGCCAGGACCTCGGCGTCGGTTGCGCCGTAACCGCTGAAGCTGAGCTGCGGCCGCAACTGCCGGCGATACAGATGGTGTTTCAGATAGGTGTCGAAGCCTTCGACGGTGATGTGCCTGAGCACCAGCACCTTGACCGTGGGCGCAGGGTCTTCGGCTGCAAAGCCCTGGGCCTCGAGGGCTGCAACGCTGGCGCAGACTTCGTCGTAGCGCAGGGGGGTACCTGCGGCGCTCATGCGGGCCTCATGCCTGATTCAGAGGGTGTGGCGGGGCTGGCATCTGTGGCGGGGCCAGGCTCTGCGGGCCATCACTGCCCCACTGCATCCGGGCTTCATCGATGATCTCGATCAAGCCAAAGCCTGCCACCATGTAGAAGCTGACCTGCCGGCCGCCAAACAACACCGCTGGCTTGGGCGCGGACACCGTCAGCACCCGGTGGCCGGCATTCTTGATGGCCGCCAGGCTGCCCGCAGCATCGCCACTGCGAAAACACAAGTGATAGATGGCTTGCGGCTGCTGGGCCAGCACGGCATCCAGCGGGCCGGGGCCCTGTGCAGGCGTGATGACCTCCACAGCGGGCATCGACGGGTGCTGGCACAGCACCAGGTCCACGCGCTGCAAGGGGTCGAAGACCACCGGCGGCGTGCTGTAGCCCAGCCCACGCAAGAACCCCAGGGTCTTGTCCAGTTGGCGCGTGGCCAGACCCCAGTGGTCGAATTGCAGTCCGAAACCCTGCACGTCACACCGGGCGCCGGCGCGCCATCACCAGCAAAGAGTTGGCCAGCTCAGGATACTGCTGCGCCACCACCATCAAGCCGCCCAGTACCGCTGCGCTCAGGTCCAGCTTTTCCATCTGCGGCGTGGTGAAGGGCTTGAGCATGATGCCTTCGGCCACGCTCGTCTCAAACCCGGCTTGATGCAGCTCTTGTTTCAGGCTTTGCAGGTTGAAGTAACGGATGTGGCCCAGCCGCTGATCGGCGGCGGACAGCTGCTTCAAATCGGCCAGCAGCCCGCTGGCGTGGCCAATGCGGCGATGCAGCGAGTCAGCATTGGGCACGGCGACAAAGAGCGTGCCATCGGCTTTCAGAAAGCGCCTGAAACGGCGCAGCACAGCCTGCACGTCCTGCACATGCTCCAGCACAAAACCCATGCTGATGTGGTCAAAGCGCTCTTCGGTCTCGAAGTCTTCGAAGAAGCCGTGGTGTATGTCCACCTGAGGCAGATCAAAGCGGGTGCGAAAGCGCTGAATCATGTCGGCCGAGCCCTCCACGACCTGGTAGCGCTTGAAATGCTGCGCAAAGGCGGCTGTGGCGCCGCCGTGGCCCATGCCCAGTTCGAGCAAGGCCTCGCCCTGCGACAGCGCGATGACACGCTGCGGGTACCAGTCCTGGGTCAGGCGGTTGTCCATGCCGTACAACTCGTCGTAGGCCGGCACCATCTGGTTGAGCTCGCTGCTTGCAGTCATGGTTGGCGGTGAATGTCCTTGATGATGTAGGTCGGCCTGCCCTGCACCTGGTTGTAGACCTTGCCCAGGTAGATGCCGACCAGGCCCACCGCAGTGGTCATGATGCCCAGGCTGATGGCCAGCATGCCCATCATCGACGTGAAGCCCAGCAGAGTGTCACCAAAAAACAGGCGCCTGAAAACCAGGTAGGCGACATACAGCACACTCAGACAGGTGATGCCCACGCCGATATTGAACATCCAGATCAGCGGCCTGGAAGAGAACGAACTGACGGCGTTGACCATCAATTGCAAGCGCCGCAGCAGCGTGTAGGTGCTGCGGCCCTCGCGCTGCTTTTTGACCACCGGCACACCGATCTGCACAAATCCTGTCCAGCTCATCATGCCGGCCAGAAACAGGTTGTAGTCGCCCATCTGCAGCAGTGACTGCACAAAGCGGCGGCTCATCAATCGCTCGGTGACGGTGTTCTCAGGTATCTGCACATCGCTGAGCTTGTTCAGGGTCTTCCAGAACAAGCCGCCGCCCACGCGCTCGGCAAAGCCACCCTTGCGAGCCTCCTGGTAACCGTAGATCACATCCACATCGCCGAGCTGCATGCGGGCGCGGAAATCTGCCAGCACCGCCGGGCGCACTTCCAGATCACAGTCGATCAGAAAGACCTGCTCACCGCGCGCCAGACCCAGCCCGGCGTGGATGGCATGGTGGTGGCCAAAATTGCGCGACAGCTCCACGACCACCAATTGCGGGATGTCGCGTTGACGCTGCCTGCAGTACGCCACCGAATCGTCAGGCGAACCGTCATTGACCAGCAGGATCTCGAAGTTGTCGATGCCCAGTTGCTGCAGCACCTGCAGGCATTCGTCCAGAAAACCTGGCAGAAAGCTCCTGGACCGGTACAGCGTCGAGACAATGCTCAACTTGGGCGCCGGCCCGTGCTCGCCATGGGCCTGGGTTGCACTCGCCGGCAACAGCGCAGCTTCAGCACCCGCCTGCAGCAGGGTGCTGTCAGGGTGCCTGACTGCCGTCGCGCCTACAACCTCCATACCCTGTAGCCGGCGCTGCGCAAGGCTTGCAGATCAAAGGCCGCCTTGACATCGATAAAGGCGCCGCCCTTGACCAGTTTCTTGCCCAGGTCTTCGACCGACAGAGATGCATATTCGCGGTGCGAGACGGCGGCCACGATGGCGTCTGCCCGCGGCAGGCTGTCCCAGGGCAACAGTTGCACCCCGTACTCGTGCATCGCTTCTTCTGCATCAGCTTGCGGGTCGGTCACGAACACCTCCACGCCATAGGTCTTCAACTCGTTGATGATGTCGACTACCTTGCTGTTGCGCAGGTCGCCGCAATTTTCCTTGAAGGTCAGCCCCAGCACATTGACTTTGGCGCCCTTGACGTAGCTGCCCGAAGCGATCATGTGCTTGATGGCTTGTTCGGCAATGAACTTGCCCATGCCGTCGTTGATGCGCCTGCCGGCGAGGATGACTTGCGGGTGGTAACCCAGCATGTCCGCCTTGTGAGTCAAATAGTAGGGATCGACGCCGATGCAGTGGCCACCCACCAGGCCGGGCTTGAACTTCAGGAAGTTCCACTTGGTGCCGGCAGCTTCGAGTACCTCGTTGGTGTCGATGCCCATCCTGTCGAAAATGATCGCCAGCTCATTCATCAAAGCGATGTTCAGGTCACGCTGTGTATTTTCGATGACCTTGGCGGCCTCAGCGGCCTTGATCGAACTGGCGCGGTGCACGCCGGGCACGATGATGCGCTCGTACAGCCTGGCCACTTGTTCCAGCGTATGGGGTGTGTCGCCAGAAACGATCTTCAGGATCTTGGTGAGCGTGTGCTCTTTGTCGCCCGGGTTGATGCGCTCGGGGCTGTAACCGACGAAGAAGTCCTGCTTCCATTTCAACCCGGACTCGCGCTCCAGGACCGGGATGCAGACCTCTTCCGTCGCCCCGGGGTAGACCGTCGATTCGTAAATCACGATCGCGCCCTTCTTCAGGTTGCGCCCGACGCTGACAGAAGCACCGATCAACGGCCTGAAATCCGGGATATGGGCGCCATCGACAGGTGTGGGGACAGCCACGATGATGGCGTCGGCCTCGCCCAGCATCTTGGGGTCGTCGGTATAAATGGCCTGCGTACCTGCCTGGACTTCTGCGTCACTGAGCTCGCGCGAAGGATCGCTGCCACGCTGGCAGGCTTGGACTTTGCTTTTGGCGATGTCAAAGCCGATGGTGCGCATCTGTTTGCCGAACTCCACCACCAGCGGCAGGCCTACGTAGCCCAAACCGATGACTGCCAAAGTGTTCATGGCTGTTCCCTCTCAAACTTCAACATATTCGGTTGCTCAAGGCGTCGGCCGCTGGAGGCCGGCCGCACTGGCAGCTTTCAGGGCTGCATGCGCGCTCGTTCAAGCATCTGCGTGACTTGACCCATCTGCGCACCCACGAACTCGCTCAGCACGGCCTTGGCGTCTTGTCCAGGCTCGATGGGTGTGTAAAAAATCATGGCCGCAGAGTCGTCGCCTGTTCCCGTCAACTGGTTCCAGGCCATCCACAGCTTGGCCGCCACCGGACTCGAGGTCAGCCGACCACCCACCCAATACACCTGCCAGACCTGCAGGCGCCAGCGGCCCATGAATGCAGGGTCAGCGCTGTCGCGCAAAGTAGCCGTCGCAAACTGAACGCCGCGCTGGCCGTCCAGCATCTGGCGCCCTGTCGTCACCACTGTCCACAGCGTGGAAGCAGGCGACACCAGGCTGTTGGACGAGGCAATCAGCTCCGGGCCCGTGCGCTGGTCGCGGTAGTAACCCAACCAGACCCCGACGCGCTGGCCAGACTGTGTGTAGAGCAAGTGCTGCGAAGCCAGGGCGTTCGGGTAATGCGGCGTCCAGGAACTCAACGGTTCAGTGCCGGCGCGCTGCCAAGGCCCCAACTGTTCAGGCAGCTGCAAGCTCACCGGGCCGTTGCCCGTGGCAGCACTCAGGCGGGCGTCCAGCGTCTGCGTAGTCAGCACCAATGCGGCAATGCCCACTGCCGTCAGCCACACACCTGCGGTGGCCCTCTGGGCCGCACCGTGGGCCGCCGTCACAGAAGCTGCCCCACCGAAGTCGACAGCATTCGAAGACGACGCAGTGGCTGGCGGCGCCTCTGACCAGCGCGCACCCACCAGGAACATGATCCCGATCACGATGCCGAAAAAGACCCAGCCGTAAATCAGATGATCGGCACCCACCGCCAATTCATTGCCAGACAAATGACCCATCATCACGATGATGTAGGCGCGCACCCAGTTGGCCACAATAGGAATCAGAATCGAAGCCGCCACAAACAGCAACCTGCGCTTGAGGCTGTAGTAGTTGAGGTAGGCAAACAAGGTGCCGACCATCAGCGACGCGATCAGATAACGCACACCGCTGCAGGCCTCGACCACCGACCAGGAGCCGCTGGGAATCACGAACTGCAAACCGTCGCGGTAGACCGGTACACCCGACATGCGCACCGCCGCGACCGTGAAGTCAGCAGTCATCAGCATCATCGAGGGCAGCAAGAACTCGCCCATCGGCACTGCGAAATACAGGAACAGCAGCGGGAAGGCCAGCACCCTGGCGATGCGCCAACCAGCCACCGCAGGGACACTCAGGACGATCAGCGTCACCAGCGCGAACTGAGTGGCAGCGTTGACCGCTGCCAGGCTGCCCAATAACCAGAACACACACACGGCAGCGATGATCAACAGCAGCCAGGGCACAGGCTGCAGGGGCATTCCGGCGAGCGCAACGCGCTTGCGCCAGATCAACCACAGCGAGATCGGCGGCACCAGAAACGCATGTGCGAAGGTGTCGGAGCGCGACCACACCGACACCATCGCAGTGCCCGTCTCACGAAAAACGAGCAACAGCAGCGCGATCACAGCCACTGCCGGCAACAAGCGTTGCCAGGGTGCAGCAGGTACAGGATGGAGCGGCGAGGTCATGGCATCAGCCCAGGTTGCGGACCACGAAGGGCCCCAACCAATTGGCTACACCTATCGGCAGACGGCGCCAGGTTTCGATCAACATGCGGTACTTGGCATTGCTGGGGTTGTTCTGTGGCACCGATTCGCGTTTGTAGAGGCGGTATTCATAGTGCAGCGGGATGGGCTCGAAGCCCCAGTTCTTCTTGAAGGCAAAGGACCCCGTACCCTGCTTGCTGCGTCCGTAGTCAAAGGTCTTGAGCCCGCGCGCGCAAGCCAGGCGCATCAACTCCCAGTATTTGAAATCGTTGGCGGCCAGATCGCGCGCTGCCGGCGCGTCGCCGGCGTAGTAGGGCAGAACTTCATCACGAAAATAGAAACTCAGCACAGAGGACACGCACCGCCCGTGCTCGTCCAGCACGTTGAGCACCTCACAGTCGGCGCCAAACTCCTGGCGCAGGGCCTGGAAGTAGCGTTTGGGCAGGGCAGGGGTGCCGTGTCTGTGCACGTTGTCGGCGTAAAGTTCAAAGAAGCGGTCGACGCCGGTATCGAGCTCACTGCGCAGACCGTTCTTGATGCCTTTGCGCACCATCGCACGCTGTTTACGCGGGATGGCCAGCAAATTGGCTTCTTCTTGGGCCTCAATGGGCTTTCGGAAAGTGACGTACAAGTCTTGGCTGGGCCAGTCGCCGTGCTGCCGCGACAGCTGGCGAAGCTCCAGGTGCTGCACCCCCAACTGCTGCGCCAGACGCTGGGCCTCGGCTTCCAGCGCCTCCGCGCTCGCCTCATCGTCGGCAGCGGCTCCGCCGTAAACCGCGAAAGGCAGACTGGTCAGCGCGTTGCCGAACAACAGGCTCTTGACATGCGCCAGGGGCAAGACGCCAGTGATCACGTCCCCGCGTCTGGCCAGCAGATAGTGGGTCTGATGCCCGAACACCTGCCGCAGAATGCGCTGCCAGGCACTGCGGTGGAAAAAAGTGGCTTGCGGTGCCCGCTGCACATAGGCGTCCCAGCTTGTGGCCGCCACCTGATCGGCCGCATCCAGCCTGTGGATACTCAACGCGGTCATGGCTCAGGCCCCTGCCGGATGGCGTGGCAAGAAGATCTGGTCCATCCGCCCCCAGCGAAAGTCCATCATCAACTGGCGCAGACGCTCTTCCATGCGGGGGATGTTGACGTAGTGGCGGAACCGGGTCCTGGCGTCGATCCCGGCGATGCGCGGCTGAGTGACATCGATCTCCCACGGGTGAAAGTAAAAGATCGCGGGTTCACGCTCGGTGGCATTGACGTTGCGCAGCATCCAGCGCGACAGCGCATACGGCAACAGCCTGAACCAGCCGCCACCGCTGGACGGGAAGTTGCGGTTCATCAGGCGCAGTGTGGTGACCGGAATCTCCAGCAGCCCGCAACCCACCCTGTAGGCAAAGCGCGGCGAATCGGGCATGCCATAGTGGTCATGCTGAATCGGGTAAACGCTGCTGCTGTAGCGGTAGCCTGCTCGGGCCAGCACGTCAAAGGCCCACAGGTTGCTGATGCCGATCGAAAAGCTCGGCGCCCGGTAGCCCAGCACGGGCTGGCCTGCCAGGTCTTCCAGCAGGTGTTTGGATCGGGTCACGTCCTCGTGGAAGGCCTCTTTGCTGAGGTCGCTGGCGCGCTCGTGCCCATAGCCATGGCTGGCCAGTTCGTGGCCGCTCGCCACGATGCGCCTGACCAGTTGCGGGTAGCGCTCTGCCACCCAGCCCAGCGTGAAGAAGGTGGCGTGCAGGTCGCGCTCGGCCAGCAGAGCCAGGATACGGTCGACGTTGCGCTCGACCCGACACTCGCGTGTCTCCCACTCCTCACGCCGGATGTAGGGCGCAAATGCAGAGACCTGGAAGTAATCTTCCACGTCGATGGTCAAAGCGTTGGTGATGGCAGGGGCCAGCATCTTCAGTGCCTTGCCGCAGCGGCCTGCAACTCATGCAGCCAGCGGTGCAGATCACTGACGATGCGCTCGGCAGCGCGGCCATCCCACAACTCGGGCACCCGCCCTTTCTTGCCCTGGCCGGCAAGGATCTGGGCCACGCCAGCCCGAATCGCCTGCGAGTCGGCGCCCACCATGGTGTTGGTGCCTTGCTCGACCGTGATCGGGCGCTCGGTGTTCTCGCGCATCGTCAGGCAGGGCACCCCCAAAGCGGTGGTCTCTTCCTGCAAGCCACCCGAGTCGGTCAGCACCAGCGTGGCGTCTTTCATCAGCCCCAGCATCTCCAGATAACCCTGCGGCGGCAGAACGGCCACGCGGGCGCCCTGCAGCACCGATTGCAAGCCAAAGCTGTCGATGTTGGACCGCGTGCGTGGATGCATCGCAAAAACCAGCGGCAGGCGCTGCGAGACTTCGGCCAGCACTTGCAGAATCCGGCGCAAAGTCTCGGGGTGATCGACGTTGGAAGGCCGATGCAAAGTCACGACGCCCCAACCGGCGGCATCCTGCAGCAGGCTGGCATCTGCACCATGAGCCCGCAAGGCCTCGGCAGCGTTGCGCGCGCGATCTTTGCAATCCAGCAAAGAATCGATCATCACGTTGCCGGCGAAACACACTCGGTCTGCAGCAATGCCTTCCCGCACCAGATTGTCCAGCGCGCTGCGCTCGGTGGTGTAGAGACGATCGGCGATCTGATCGGTCAGAACGCGGTTGATTTCTTCGGGCATGCGGCGGTCGCGGCTGCGCAGCCCGGCTTCGACATGGACGACCGGTATCGCTTTCTTGCAAGCCACCAGCGCGCAGGCCAGCGTGGAATTGACATCGCCGACCACCACGACACAGGCAGGTTGGTGCGCATCCAGTGCTGGCTCGAAGCCCTTCATGACCTCGGCGGTCTGCACCGCGTGGGAGCCCGAGCCCACACCCAGGTTCAGATCAGGCCTGGGCAAGCCGAGATCGGCGAAGAGCTGATCACTCATGCTGGCGTCGTAATGCTGTCCGGTGTGTACCAGCAGCGCTTGCAAAGGCGGTTGATGCGCCGCCAGCGCACGCAAGATGGGCGCCATCTTCATGAAATTCGGGCGCGCTCCGACCACGCACATCACTGCACCGCGAATGGCTGAAGCACTGATCATGATGGCTTCTTGTCTTCGCTCTTTGCTGCTGCAGCGGGTTTGGGCGCGTTGACCTTGACCGCATTGACCAGTTGCTGAAGCATGCCCAGGGTCTGCACATTGATACGTTCCAGGCGCAGCAGGCTGCGCTCCAGGCGTTGCAACTGGTCACCCCGCTGATCGGCCGCCAGCGAAGCAATCTGGCGTGTCAGGGCTTGCGCTTGCTCGCCGTCCAGGTCCAGTTGTTTCAGGTCCACGTCCATCACCGCCCCCGCAGCACCTCCCGGCAGCAGCGGCTCGGAGCCATTTTCTGCAGAGTACTTCGAGGCAACCGCGACGCCCTGGGGCACCTCGTTCTCCTGCTGAAACTCCTGCACCACTTCGCGCACGTCTTCGCCCGTCAGTTCGGTCTTGCCACCCAGATAACCCGCCAGCAGCAGGCGATCACACACAGCATTGACGCGCCTTGGAATGCCGCCACTGGCTTTGAAGATGCCGGCGTGTGCTGCGTCGTCCAGGCCGGGTTTGCCTTTGGAGCCAGCGCACTTCAGACGGTGCGCGATGTAGGCCCGGGTCTCGTCTTCATCCAAAGGCCCGATGTGGCAGGTTGCAGCCACGCGCTGACGGAACTGTTCCATCTCGGGCCGTTGCAGAATTTCACGAAACTCAGGTTGGCCGACCAGAAAACTCTGCAGCAAAGCCTGGTTGCCGAACTGGAAGTTGGACAACATGCGCAGCTCTTCAACCGCTCGCGGAGTCAGGTTCTGCGCTTCGTCCACCACCAGCAGGCAGCGTTTGCCTTTGCTGGTCTGGCTGATCAAAAAGGCTTCCAGCGTGATCAGCAATTCGGACTTCGGCACATCCTTGACACGGAACCCGAAAGCCGCGCCGACCATGCGCAAGGTGTCTTCAGCACCCAGTTGCGTGGTCACCAGATGACCCGTGACCACGTTGCTGCCGCTCAAGCCCTCGATCAGCGAGCGCAACACCATCGTCTTGCCGGCGCCGATCTCGCCGGTGATGACGATGAAGCCTTCGTTGCGCGAGACGCCGTATTCCAGGTAGGCCTTGGCCCGCCTGTGCTGTTTGCTGGCGAAATAGAAGTTGGGGTCCGGGTTGAGCTGGAAAGGCTTGCTGTTCAACCCGTAAAAGGCTTCGTACATGTCAGAACCGAACGTTGACCGAGGCCGTCACCGAAGTCTCGCGATTGGAAAAAGGAGCACCGTCGAACAAGCTGTAGCGCGCGGTCAGGGATCCCGTGACCTGCCTGCTCAATGTTGTCGTGTAGCCCAGGCTCAAGGTGGTCTGGTCGCTTCTGGGCTGGAGGGGAGCGGGGTCCTGGGTGCGCAGATAGCTCAGGCCAACGCTGGCATTACTGATCGGCGTCAACCGGTGGTTGGCTGAAAAGGTCGCCCCAACTTGCCGGATACGATCTCCCTGTGCTTCAATTTGGCGATCAATGACCCGCGTCGAAGAAGAAAACGCCTGTGCCGTGAAGGTGGTGCGCAAACCTGCATAACTCACGGACAAGTCGTTGCGCTGCTGCAGCGATACCGCTGAGCTCGCCAGGCCGCCGCTGACCAGGCTGCCGGGATCCTGGTTGGTCAGGCGCAAAAATTCACGCACGCGCTGCTCGCGCAGCACTGGATCGGGCTCGATGGATGCAAATTGCAGCAAGTACAACTGCAACAGCGTGATGGGCTGACCGACCCCGTTGGCATCAGTGCCTGAAGTCGAATCCCGAACTGAAGAAAAGCGCACTGCAGTGCGCCGCATGCGGTGCTCCAGCACGAGCTGGTAGGCGTCGCCAAAGAAGCGCCTGTCGGCGTCCAGGCTGAAAGAGGTCCGGGGTGAAGGGGTCCAGCGCACACCTCCGCCCCAAGTGCTGTAGCGGCGGCGGAAGTCACTGCCGATGTCGGTGCGCTCTTCACCCGCACGCGCCGTGAAGACCAGATCGGGGTCAGGCGCGAAAGACAGTGAGGCCGTGGTGCGAAAGAGATCGGTGGGCCGTCCGGCGCGGAAGTCCACCCGCTGTTGCGAGCTTTGCAGTGCCCAACCCAGCCGAGGGCCCAACCTGGAGCGCAAGGTCTGTGTCGCCACCAGATTGGTGGAGTCGCCATCGGTGGCGCCCCTCACATCTGTGGTGGCGCCGAACAGGCGAAACTCGTAGTCGGCAAAGCCAAATGCGTTGCCACGGATGTAAGGCGAGAGCGAGACACTCGTCGTCTCACGCAGATTTTCGTTGCTGCGCAGGCTGCCCTGGGTTTGCTGCAGTCCGTAGACCGTGGCAGCCTGCTGCCCCGCCGATGCCGTGCCGTCGACATAAGCCCATCCGGGGACCAGTTCAGCGCGCAGATTCCCTGTCAGGTTGTTGGTGAGCGTGTTGAAGTCGGTGCGCCGGGCGTGCACCGTGGCCAGCAAGGTGTAGTCCAGAGTCCCTTGAACCCTGCCTGCGCGACTGCGCAGCCGCAGGCCTGGCCCGAACTGGGTGATCAACTCGCTGCCCAGGCGTGACCCATCCACGCTGGTGCCCCGCAATTCGGTGTAGGTGCTGGCTGCGGTGAAGCTGGTCTCCACGGTCAATCCACGGCCGCCAACGCTGGCCTCCTGTGCCAGCGCCGGCATACAAGCCAGGCTCAACCAAACAAGACCTTTGGCATGAACAGGTTTGACAATACAAAAGCGCTGGCGCGACCTGGCAGGCCTGCGGCGCTGGGCGGGTTTCATCGACGATGCCGTGACACGACTCAAGACTTGGCGGTCTCGGTCACCCGCGCAACTCTGCCCGTTGGTGGCACTGCTCGGGCGCCGGGCGCAGCGCCGGACGCAGCGTCGGCCGGGTTGTAACCATCGTAGCCATAACCGTAGCCATAGCCGTATCCATAGCCATAGCCGTAGTAACCACCACCCGCATCGGGCCGCGCCTTGTTCAGGATGGTCATCTTGACCGGGCAGGTTTCAATCGCAGCCAGCGCTTGCTGCACGGTCGACTGCAGGGTGCGGTCAGCCTGCACCACGATCACGATCTGGCCCATGTGGGTGGCCAGAACACGGGCTTCGGTGGTCAGCAGCAGTGGCGGGCTGTCAAAGATGATGATGCGGTCTGGGTAACGCGAAGCCATGTCCTGCAGCAACATCGTCATGGCTTCGCTGGCCAGCAATTCAGTGGCTTTGGGGTGCGGCGAGCCGCTGGGCAGTACCGTCAGCTTGTCGACATTGGTGCGCAGCAGCACACTGGCCATGTCGGTCTTGCCTTCCAGCAGATCGAGCAAGCCTGGCGCAGGAGGAATGCCCAACATCGACAGAATCGAGGGCCTGGCGACGTCGGCGTCAACCAGCATCACGGTGTGGTCCAGCTCTGCGGCGATGCTCATCGCCAGGTTCACCGCGGTGAAGCTCTTGCCTTCGCCAGGCAGTGCGCTCGTCACCATGATCAGGTTGCCGTGGGTGATGGCTGCCGCACCGCGACCCAATGCGTTGGCGATCAAGGGACGCTTGATGACGCGGTACTGGTCTGCCATCTGCGAGCGTGGCGCATCGGGGGTCACGATGCCTGCGGCGGCCAGCATCTCCAGACTGATGTCGACGCGGCGCGATTGCGGCGACGGATCCCAGCTTGCGGAGGACGAAGCTGCCCCGCCAGCGCTGGCTGCATGCGGCGCTGCAGATGCACCAGCGGCTGGCTGGGCGACAGATGACGCAAGGGCCGAGCCCTGCTGAGCAGAGGAGCTGGAATCGTCCTCTCCAGGCACCGAAATACCTGCTTGTCGCAACTGCTCCAGCCGCATTGCGGCTTGTTCGATCAAGCTACTCATGGCGCATCAACCTCCGTACCTGTTCATCAGTGTCATCGCGATCAAGCCCGCAACGAACAGCCCCACCAAGCCGCCTGATGCGGTGATGAAGCCCAGCAAGCCCGTGCGCTCACGCCTGCGGTCGTCGTCGGTCGTCAGCGCGGTGACCATGCCAAGCAACGGCAAGCCGGTCTTGGTGCGCAACTCGTTGGCGTCGCTGAATGTGGGGCGCAGCTGTGCTGCAGCAAATGCGAAAAACAATCCTGAACCCAAGGCAGCCAACAGCGCCAGCGGCAGCAGCAGCAGCCGGTTGGGCGACACCGGCTTGGGTGTGACGCGTGGTGGGTCGATGAGCCTGAATTCCGCCACGCCTGAAGCAACATCCAGTTCGCCGGACATGACTGCGGACTGCCGACGCGCAACCAGGTCTTCATAGTTGCGTTTGGTGATCGCATAGTCGCGGTTCAGCTGTGCTGCTTCGACTTCGATCTGTGGCGCGCTCTTCAGGGATTGACGGACCTGCGCATAGCGCGAACCGTACTCTTCAACCCGCGCCTTGAGCGCTGCGACCTGGATCTCGGAGGTGGCCATCATGCGGTTGAGCTCTTGTACTGCCAAATTCTCCGTGACCATCGGCTGGGACTTGGGGCGCGCTGCGGCTTCGGTTGCCGCCTTGCGCTGCAGCTCGGCGACTTCCTTCTTCTTCAGCGCTTCCAGATCGGTCAGCAGCCGACGTGTGCCCACCACATCGGGATGCTTGTCGGTGTAGCGCTGCAGCAGGTTGTCGAGCGAGCGCTTCTGGGCCTCGATGCGCGCATCGATCTCGGGTGTGGTCACCTCGATGGCACTCTCCTTCAGCAAATTGGGCAGGGCTGTGCTGGGTGATTGGCCGCGGGCTTCTTCGAGCTGACGACGCGCTGAATCACGCGCGCGCTCGGCTTCGCGCAACTGCAGTTGTGCCGAGCCCAGCTGGGCTGCGACCTCGGACAGGCGCGTTGCCGCGTCTTTGCCGTCGGCGCTTTGACGGTCGATATTGCGCAGCTGAAACTCTTTCATCCTCGATTCGGCTTCTTCCAGCTTGGACTCGAAAGCCTTGATCTGCTCGGTCAGGAAGGTCTTGGCGGAGTCGGTGTCCTTGCGGCTGGCCCCAAGACCGGATTCAACGAAAATCGACACCATCGACTGGATCACGCGCTTGGCTTTGTCCTGCTCAGTGTCGCGGTAAGCCAGCGAGTAGAGGTTGACGCCCCCTGCCGTGCGAATCTCGACCCCCTTCATCAGCTTTTCAATCAGCGCTTCCTGCTCGTTTCTGGATTGGCTGCGCAGGTCCAGGTCGGCCATGCGGATCAGCTTTTCGACGTTCGGGCGGCTGAGCAAGGTGCGGCTCAGCATCGAGATCTGCTGCTCGACGTTGGGTTGCACCGCCAGACCCGTCATCAGCGGCTTGAGGATCGAGTCGGTGTCGACATAGATCCTGGCTGAAGCTTCGTACTGGTCGGGGACACGCCAGACAATCATCACCGCGATCGCGGCAACGACCCAGGCGACCACGATCGCGGGCCAGCGGAACTTCCACATGCCGCGGACTGTCGTCAGGAGTTGTTGAGCTATTTCTTGCATGCGAAAACCGTAGGCAAAAGAGCGGTGTTCAGGACACCAGGATGGGCGGCCGGGCGCTGGGGTTCAAAAGAAGCTCTGCGGGATGATCACGATATCGCCGGGTCGCATCTCCACGTTGGCCGACACATCGCCACGCTTGATCAGGTCCTTCAGCCGCACGGCGTACTGTTTGTCGCCCTCTGAGCTGCGCAAAATCGTGGCGCGGTTGCCGTCGGCGAAGTCGGTCAGACCCCCCACGGCAATCATCACATCCAGCAACGTCATTTTCTGGCGGAACGGCAGGAACTGTGGCCGTGCGGCTTCGCCCACGACACGAATCTGCTCACTGAAGGGCCCGACAAAATTCGTCACGATGACCGTGACGACCGGATCCCGCACATAGGTCGACAACTTCTTTTCGATGTCCCGTGCAATCTCGACCGAGGTCTTGCCCTGGGCCACCAGTTCATCCACCAGCGGGGCAGACACCTTGCCATCGGGGCGCACCGGCACAGTCAGCGACAACTCAGGATTGCGCCAGACGATGATGTTCAGCGTGTCGCCTGCGCCGATGACGTAGTTGTAGTCGGGGCTGACGGCGCCAGCCTTGGCCGGCGGCAGTTGCTGCAGCGGCTGGGTGCTTGAGCAAGCCGCCAGCAACGCAGCAAGGGCACAGGTCAAGGCGATGCGCATGGCGCCGAGCGCAGACTTGGGTTGGAAGAGCTTTGTCAACACCGGAAAACTCCTGTGGGTTGGGCAAATCTTGCCCGTTATGGGCGGTCGATGGGCTCGGCAGAGATTGCTTGTCTCGGCAATTGCATCAAGACCGGGTCGAGATCATGGCATAGCGACATGGCTGATCGGCTCTGACAGCCTTGCGGCTTCTCGTGGCAACGGCGCATTTTTCACGTTCAAACTGGTCCTTGCCGTCGCGCTTGATTAGGCTCATGCGGGTCGCCGCAGCAGTTCGTGCCGGATTGCCGGCTCATGCAAAGCCACCAACTCAGAGAAACGAGCTTCCGGCACAACAAACGATACACGGCGGTCGCCCCGATGATGCCTGCCAAGGCTGGATGTCGTCGACAGAGTGTCAGGAATTTTTACATCTGCTGGCGATCTTCGCAGCCCCAATCGGGCATCGCGCTGGAGGAACCACCCAATCAGGGGGGGATCAGCGCGGGTGAGCGCTTTGGCTGCCAAATAGAGCCCATCACAGGACCCATCACAGCGCCGTCGTTTCATCTACCTCACCGACGCAGGACAAGCCGGCCCCTGGCTTTGGCGCGAAATTTGCTTGCATTCGTTCAAGCCAAGAGCCATGGCAGGACTGCTGGGCGAAAAGATTGGGCTTGAAGATCAGGCGCTGACCGAGTCGGTTGGCCAGACTCGCGGATGTCCTGACCGATCGCCGGACCCATCTCCCGTCAACCTGCATGGACGTGGGTTGCGTTTGACAACGCTGATGCCGCATTTGTGCCATGTTGCCAGTCAATCCCGGGCTTGGGGGTCTGAGGATTGACAGCAGCTCTGAATCGATCCCTAAAATACCAAAGGATTGCCGCGCACTGCACGGAGAACACCTGATGAAAATAGATCCCGATCACGACACAGATCTTCCGCCGACCACGCAGACTCGGATGCACAAGCCGCTGAGCAGGCGCTCGCTGTTGCGCGCAGGGGCTGGTGCCACGCCTGTGATACTGAGCCTGGCCAGCGGCCCGGTCGCGGCCAGCACGGCCGCCTGCACGGTGGCTTCGTCGTTCGTCTCTGTGGCCACCTTCAAGAGCCGCAACCCCACCGCAGCCGGTATTCAGTGCTCCACCCAGACGGCGGACTATTGGCGCGATCAGGCGGCTCTGGTACCGCCACCGGAAAGAATGCTTGTCACAGTTTCCGCCTTGTTGGGTTCAACCATTTCCGGCTTCAACGGCCAGACGTTGCGCGATGTGATGCGGTTGCCATTGCCGACCACGGGCACTGTCGTCACGAGCGGAGAACTCGGCACGCTGCAGCACCTGATCGCTCTGGCGCTCAATCTGAACGCAGGCCATATCACAGCTGCGGGCGTGTTCAACCTGAGCTACATCCAAGGGATATGGTCCAACTACAAGTCCAACGGCAACCGCTACAAACTGCCGGCCTCCAACATCGACTGGGGCGACACTGAAATCATCGCCTGGCTGCGCTTCTTGATGTACCCGATCACCTTGCCGTCGTGATCAACCGCCCGTGGGCGAGGTCATTCACTCATTGAACGACAGCGCTGTGTTCACCACCGCAGCGGGCCTGCTGATCAAGCAATGGCCGGGCGAGGACACTGGGGTGGTTTTCACCACTGCAGAGCGCAAGACCCACCTGATCAGTCCATTGGCAGCCACCATCCTTGAACTGAGTCGATCGGGCAACAGCGTTACAGGCCTGCTTGCGCAGTGGACCGAGCCGGACGCCCCAACGGCGCAGCACGCTGGGCAACAAGTCTTGTTCGAAGACGAGTACAGCTCCGAAGAGCACAGCCGCAACACATTGTCTGAAGCGGTTCAAGGCCTGATCCAAGCGGGCCTGTTGCGTCGACTGGGATGACCTCGACCGTAGGCGAGCTTGGCTATCGTGAAATCTGCAGCCTGCTGCGCAGCGATCAGGGCCTCAGGCTGAAGACGGGGCCCTTTGGCAACCGGATTCGAAGCGCGCTGCCACAAGTGGCGCAAGCCGTCGCCAATCTGTACGGCAACTACCCGCTGCTGCAAAAGGATGACTTCATCGATTTTGACGTCGGCGTGAGCCGCCCTTCCGGGTTGCGCCGATGGTGGCAGCCGCAGGTCAGCTTCCAACTCGACGGCAACGCCCCCTTCAACCCCTTGCCGGGCGATCAAGGTTTCCCGCTGCTTGAGTGGGGATTGAACTGGTGCGTGTACGGCATGTGTCACCAATACCTGATCCTGCACGCGGCGGTGCTGGAACGAGGCGGACGGGCGCTGATCCTGCCCGCGCCATCAGGCTCGGGCAAAAGCACGCTGTGCGCGGCGCTGCTGTTCAACGGCTGGCGCTTGCTGTCGGATGAGCTGGCTTTGCTCGATCCTGTGTCGGGCCAGTGTATTGCCAACCCGCGCCCCGTCAGCCTCAAGAACGAGTCGATCACGGTCATTGGCGAACTTGTATCCGACATTGAATTCGGCTCCAGGGTCCATGAGACCTCGAAAGGCACGGTGGCCCACTTCGCTGCCCCCAAAGCAGCGGTCGACAGCGCCTCATCGCCTGCCTGGCCGGCCTGGATCGTCTTGCCACGCTGGCAGGCTGGAAGCGCGCTCAAGTTGCAACCGCTGGACAAGGCCAGGACCTTGATGCACCTGGTGGAAAACGCCTTCAACTACGACGTCTACGGGGCGGAGGGCTTCGAATTGCTGTCTCAGGTGGTCACGCGCAGTGCCTGCTTCAGCTTCGAGTACAGCGACCTGGGCGAAGCGATCGCCTGCTTTTCAAAGCTGTCGCATCAAGCCGGCGACGGATTGGCTTCGAACAGCCTTGGATGGTCGACTTCTGGCTGAGAGGGTGTTGACGAAATGAACACACTCCTTGAGGCGTGGTGAGCAATCCGGAACAACCACCACCGCCCGTCGGCCTGGTGCAGGTGTTGAAGCAGCCAGGCCTGGCCCTCTCGCTGAAGGCGGCGGCCTGGTCGGACATCCTTCAGGAAGCGCGTGCCACAGGGCTGTTGGGCCGACTGGCGCACCGGCTGCAGGGCGAGGGCCTGGAAGCTCTGGCGACCTGCCCTGCTGCCATGCAGGGCCATCTGCGCTCGGCCTTGCGGGTTCACCGTGCACAACACGAAGAAGCTCTGCGCGAAGCACGCTACATCGACTTGGCCCTGGCGCAACTCGACGCACCCGTGGTGCTGCTCAAAGGGGCTGCCTATGTGGTCGCGGGCCTGCCTGCGGCGGCAGGCCGGGTGTTTTCGGATGTGGACATCATGGTGCCCAAAGACCGGTTGGCGCAGGCCGAGTCGTTGCTCGCCATGCATGGCTGGATGAGCACCGAGCAGTCGGCCTACAACCAGCGCTACTACCGACAGTGGATGCACGAATTGCCACCGATGCAGCATCTGCAGCGCATGACCGTGCTGGATGTTCACCACCGCATCCTGCCGCTGACGGCGCGCATGCAGCCTCACCCGGAACTGATGTTTGCAACAGCCGTGCCGCTGCCGGGGACGCGCCACCTGCACATACTGTCACCCACCGACATGCTCTTGCACAGCATGACCCACCTGTTCGTCAACGACGACATGAGCCATGCCTTGCGCGACTTGTCGGACCTGGACTTGTTGGCACGCCATTTTGCGCAAGATGAAGGCTTTTGGCCGCAGTTGATGACAAGAGCTCAAGAGTTGGACCTTGTCAGACCTTTGTGGCATGCGCTCCCTGAGCTGCACCGGGTCTGGCGCACGCCGATCCCCACTGCGGTGCTTCAGCAACTGAGCGCGCTGGGGCCGAGGCGGCCCGTCGCCGCAGCCATGCGTTGGATATGGCGCCAGGTCTTCGCGCCCGCGCGGCCACCAGGAAAGAGGCACGCTGATTCCTGGGGCAGCGCCGCAGCCATGGCCGCACTCTATCTGCGAGGCCACTGGTTGCGCATGCCACCGATGCTGCTGGTCCGCCACCTCAGCATCAAGGCCCTTGGGCTTCACCGCTCGGGCACAAAGCAACCGCCCCTGTGATTGCCGACGCTCCTTGAGCCTGGCCCAAACCGCAGCGAACAGATTTATGCTGCGCGATGTGCGAGTTTTTGTGTAACTTCCGGCGCGGTTCGAGCGTGGCGAACCCCCCATAGCAGGGATTGCGGTGAGCATCTGCCTCAAAATATAGTCGTTTGGCTCGCGAGGTTGCACGAGTTTTTTGCACGAGTTGCTGCAAACCAGGCTGAAACTATTGGAAGCTGCCTGGTCCACTTGGGAGCGGCGCTCGGTCCTCGCCGCTGGACGCAGAGTCGTTTTTGATCTATCTGCCCATTTGCCGGCTGCCAGCCACCGTTCTCGGTGGCTGCTTGTGATGGCAACTTCTGCAGATCGTGGGGCTGGCGGGCCCGGTGGATTGCTGTACTCAAAACGTCTTGGAATACATGATTCGCATTTTCAATCACTACATCCACCGAACAGCCATCAAAGGCATGCTGTTCGACTTGGCCTGGGTGATCCTGGTCGCCCTGGTCGTGGTCTCGCTGCAAGCAGACCGACTCAGCCAGGCCATCTCGCTGGCGGGCACCCATGTGATGTCTTTTGCGGCTTGCCTGTTTGTCATCAACAGCGCCTCCGGTCTGTATGAACCGGTCCCGGCAGGAACCGTCGGCCGCTCGCTGGCCCGGGCACTCTTTGTCCTGGCTTTGGCCTTGCCACTGGCGTACGCGATCTTCGGACTGCTGCCGGCAGGTTTTGCCAACCGCGAAGTGGTCCAATTGTCGATGATGGCCGGCGTCGCCGCGCTGATTCTCAGACGCGCTTACGTGGCCCATTCCACCGTTTCACCCGCAGGTCGCTCCAGGATCCTGATCTTCGGCGCTGGCCCTGCCGCTGAGGCGGTGGGCCTGACACTGCAGGCTTCCGACCCCAACGCGCAGATCGTGGGTTACATCGCCGGCCCCAACGAGAAAGAGAGCACGGTGCCCCCTGCAGCACTGCTCAACTCGGCAGGCACACTGAGACAAACTGCACGCGCTCTGGGGGTGGACGAGATCGTGGTGGCCTTGACCGAGCGGCGCTCGGGCAGCATGCCGATGCGTGAGTTGCTCGACTGCAAGGCTGCTGGGGTCAAGGTGCACGACCTCAACACGCACTTCGAGAAGACGCTGGGCCAGATCCGTTTGGATTACGTCAGTGCCAGTTGGTTGATTTTTGGTGACGGCTTCAACCAGGGCCACTGGCGCACAGGCGTGAAACGTGTTTTCGACATCGTTTGTGCCACGGTTCTGTGCCTGATTTCCATGCCTGTGATCCTGTTCACCGCACTGTGCATCAAGCTCGAGAGCAAAGGGCCGGTGTTGTATCGGCAGCAACGTGTGGGCCTGAACGGCGAGCCCTTCAGCATTGCCAAATTCCGCAGCATGCGCAACGACGCCGAGGGTGACGGCAAGCCACGCTGGGCTGCCGCCAACGATGACCGCATCACCCGCGTAGGGCACATCATCAGGCGCTTGCGCATCGACGAGTTGCCGCAATTGCTCAATGTCCTGCGGGGCGACATGAGCCTAGTGGGGCCGAGACCTGAGCGACCCTTTTTTGTGGACAAGTTGACGCTGGATGTTCCCTTCTATGCCCTGCGCCACAGCGTCAAACCCGGCGTCACAGGTTGGGCCCAGGTGCGCTACCACTACGGGGCCACGGTCGAAGATTCGCAAGCAAAGCTGCAGTACGACTTGTATTACGTCAAGAATCACACGCTGTTCCTGGACCTGGTGGTGCTGTTTGAAACCGTCGGAGTGGTGCTGACCGGCAAAGGCGCACGCTGAGCTGCAGCGGATGCTTCACGCTGTGGGCCGAGCCCCCCAGGGCCGATCCACCTGAGTCTGCCCACTTTGATGCTCGGGCGGTTGCGGCAGTCAGGCATGGCCGCCCTTCGAGTCGTGCCAGTCGCGCCAGTCGCGCCAGTCGCCGATCAAGTTGTGGCAAGGATGACGTGACTTTCAGCCGCTTGTGCTCACACGAAAGTCACGGCGGCAGTTGCATGAGCAATGTTTGGGGCGAGCGCGGCCAAAATGCTGCAGTTCAGCCCACACTCGCTCATCTTTGAACCCCATGCAAGCCCGAAACCCCTGCCCACCCGCCAGGCTTTGACCGCATGGGAACGGGGACCGACGAAGTTGCCTTCTGGGGCAACCTGCTGTCTGCAGCAGCCCACGGCGGATTTGCGCTGTACCTGCTGCTGAGCGCTGGCCAAAGAGGCAGCGGCCGCAGCGCCGGTTGGCTGCTGATGTCGGCGCTGATGTTGACCGCCATCTGGGCGCTGAGCAGCGCCGCTGCCCAGTACTTTGAGCAGGACTTCTGGGTCGGCGGCGCAGCGGCTGCAGACTTGGCGCGCTATGCCTTGTGGTTCGCGTTTCTGCTGCGACTGTTGCGCGTCGATACCAACTCGGGCTCAGCCACAGTCCCGGACTCCAGACTCGATCCCCGCTCCCTCAAAGCCGGCAGGCTCTTGAGCTACGGGGCCTTGGTGGCCTTGGCTGGCCATGCACTGCTGCTGCTGCAGGAGGGCGCGACGGCCTTGCCCAACCAGGCCTCACGCGCTTTGCTGATCAGCGCGCTGGCTTTGCCGGTGGTGGGCATGCTGGCGGTAGAGCAGTTGTTCCGCAACATTGGCGAAGACGCCCGCTGGGGGGCCAAGCCACTGTGTCTGGGCCTGGCCTGCATCTTTGCCTACGACATCTATCTTTTCTCTGAAGGGCTGCTTTTCACCCGCGTGGATGCCGATGCCTTGGCGCTGCGGGCGACGGTGCATGCCTTGGCCGTGCCGTTTCTGTGGATCGCTGCCAGGCGCCGCAGCGACTGGATACAGCACCTGCAAGTCTCCAGAACGGCCGCCTTCTATTCAGCCACGCTGGTTCTAGCGGGCGTTTATCTGCTGTTCATGTCGGCCGTCGGGTACTACATCCGCTACTTCGGCGGCAGCTGGGGTCGGGCACTGCAGCTCAGCCTGCTGGCGGTTGCATTCGCTCTGCTCGCGACGCTGCTTTTCTCAGGCGCCTTGCGCGCCTGGATCAAGGTGTTTGTGGGCAAGCACTTTTTCACCTACCGCTTCGACTACCGCGAAGAGTGGCTGCGTTTCACCGCGATGCTGTCTTCCAGACGTTCACCTCAGGAGACCGGATCGATGATCGTTCGAGGCCTGGCCAGGATGGTGGAATGCCCCGCTGGCAGTCTGTGGACCCGGGTTTCAGCAAACGCCCCCTACACCGAGGCAGCAAGCTGGAATGTGCCGTACACCAACGGCGCCGAACTGCCGGATTCGGCCTTCTGTGGGCTGCTCAGGGACAAAGGCTGGGTCATCGACCTGGAGGAGTACCGCACCTCACCGCGCCGCTACGGAGAGATGGTGATGCCGACCTGGCTGCTGGCCAGCCAAAGCCCCTGGCTGGTCGTGCCCCTGCAGGTCGATGAGGAACTGCTCGGTTTTGTGGTCTTGTCGCGTCCACGCGCGCCTGTGGGCCTGAACTGGGAGGTGCTGGACCTGCTGAAAACCGCCGGCCGCCAAGCTGCGGGCTATCTGGCGCAGATGCAAGCCACCGAAGCCTTGCTGGAGGCCCGCAAGTTCGAAGCCTTCAACCGCATGTCGGCCTTTGTCGTGCATGACCTGAAAAACATCGTCACCCAACTCTCACTGATGCTGAAGAACGCGGAGCGACTGCGCGACAACCAGGAATTTCAGCAAGACATGTTGCTGACCGTCGAAAGCTCCTTGGAGAAAATGCGCCGCCTGATGCTGCAACTGCGCGAGGGTGCCACGCCCGTAGGCACTGCCCGCGGCGTCGAATTGCAGCCGCTGGTCAAACGCCTGCAAGCCCTGGCAACGGCACAGGATCGCCGGCTGGAAGTCGAGGAGCTGGAAGACCTGTCCACCCGGGGTCACGAAGACCGGCTGGAGCGTGTTTTGGGCCATCTCGTGCAAAACGCCCTGGACGCGACGCCTGCAACAGGTAGGGTATGGATCGGCGTAGAGCGTTACAGCGGTCAGATACGGGTCGAGGTGGGCGACACCGGCGCAGGCATGACCGAAGAGTTCGTCCAATCCCGTCTCTTCAGGCCCTTCAACACCACCAAGCACAGCGGCATGGGCATAGGAACGTATGAAAGCTATCAGTATGTGCGGGAGTTGGGGGGCGACATCCAGGTCAAGAGCCTGGTCGGCAAAGGCACGGTCGTGAGCGTTTGCCTGCCGTTGCTGCAAACGCAGGCCGACACGGGGCTGCTGCGCGAGAGCCAGCGATGAGCGGCCAGGCCAGTACGCCTTTGCTGATCGTTGAGGACGACCTGGCACTGCAAAAGCAGATCAAGTGGTCGCTGGACAGCTTTGACTCCGTGACCGCTGCAGACCGCGAAAGCGCATTGGTTCAGGTGCGACGGCACCAGCCCGCAGTGGTGACGATGGACCTGGGGTTGCCGCCAGACCCGGATTCAGTCTCCGAAGGCTTCAAGCTGCTCGAGCAGATGCTGGCGCTGGACCCCGGCATCAAAGTCATCGTGCTGACCGGACAGAACGACCAGGCCAATGCGCTGCGTGCGGTAGCAATGGGCGCCTACGATTTTTTGGCCAAGCCCTTTGAGCCCGAAGTGCTGAAACTGACGATCGAGCGCGCCTACCGAGTGTCGGAGTTGCAAGCCGAGAACCGACGTTTGCAAGCACTGCATCAGCCCGACGCCCTTTCCGGCCTGCTGACCCGCGACGCGGAAATGCTGCGTGTGGCGCGCCTGGTCGAGCGCGTCGCATCCAGCGATGCCACCGTGCTGTTGCTGGGTGAAAGCGGCACCGGCAAAGAAGTGCTGGCCCAGGGCCTGCACGCGGCCAGCAAGCGCAGCGGGCGTTTCGTGGCCATCAACTGCGCAGCGATCCCGGAAAACCTGCTGGAGAGCGAGCTCTTCGGCTACGAGAAGGGCGCCTTCACTGGGGCCACGAAGACCACTCCCGGCAAGATCGAGACCGCCAACAACGGCACCCTGATGCTCGACGAGATCGGCGACCTGCCGCATCCACTGCAGGCCAAACTGCTGCGCTTCTTGCAGGAGCGGCGCGTCGAACGTCTGGGCGGCAGGCAAGAAATCGCGGTCGACGTGCGTGTGGTCTGCGCCACCCACCAGGACTTGAAGGGGCTGATTCAGGAAACCCGCTTCAGGGAAGACCTCTACTACCGACTGGCCGAAATCGTTGTCGACATTCCGCCGCTTCGCGAGCGCACTGGGGACGCGCTGCTGCTGGCCCATGCCTTCCTGCGTCGCTTCGCACAAGAGCAGCGCCGCCATCACCTGGCCTTTGGCGAGGACGCGCTGCGCGCCATCGAACACCACAACTGGCCCGGCAATGTGCGCGAGTTGCTCAATGCCACCAAACGTGCATCCATCATGTGTGAAGGTGACCGTGTGAGCTGTGAGGACCTGGGCCTGCGCCCAGCGCCCGAGCACACCGACACAGGTGAGCTCTCGGATCTGGACCTGCGCACGGTGCGCGAAGCAGCCGAGCGCCAGGCCATCATGGCCGCACTGGGGCGCACCAACGGTAACATCGTCAAGGCTTCAGAAGTATTGGGCGTCAGCCGACCCACCTTGTATGACCTGATGCGAAGGCTGGCCATCAAATGAGGCCCCAGACTCGCAGCCTGTACCCCTGCCGGGTGACCCTCGCTCCCACTCAATCCCGTGCAGCTGGGTGGGGGAACATGGGCCATGCAGGCGCTCCCCTTAGACCCACCCCTGGTCATTGGCTGTTTGGTACAACGACCGCAGGGATTTTTCGCTTCAAGAGGTCATTCATGTTCCGTCACGCAACGATCGCACTCTGCGCCGCCCTGGCCCTGGCTGGTGCCGCCGGACTCTCAGGCTGCAAAGGCTCTGTTTCAGAAACGGAGATGGTTGCTTCAGCCGAAGAATGGCTCAGCAAAGGCGACCATCGTGCAGCCGTCATCCAGCTCAAGAACGCTCTGGCCGACAACCCCGACTCGGCCAAAGCCAGGCTGTTGCTGGGCCGCGCCCTGATGATGGGCGGCGAACTGGTGCCCGCTGGCCTGGAGCTGGAGAAGGCGCGCGAACTCGGCGCCCCTGCTGAGCAAGTGGCGCCCGATCTGGCGCGCGTGCGCCTGATGACCGGCAACATGAACAAGCTGATCGAAGAGTTCGCCGATGTGCAACTCAGCGATCCTGCTGCTTCAGCCGATCTGCTCAGCTCTGTGGCCACCGCCTACGGAGCCAGGGGCGAGACCGGCAAAGCCCGCTCGTTGGCGGAACAGGCACTCACCGCCAAGCCCGGATTTGTGGCCGCCAAGGTGCTGCTGGCGCAACTGGAGGCCACCGAAGGCAAGGTGGATGAAGCTTTGGCACTGCTGCAGCAGGCGCTTGGTACGGAGCCGGACAACGCCAGCGCCGGTATCTTGCGGGGGGATCTGCTGTGGAAGATCAAGAAGGACACTGCAGCGGCCGAAAAGTCCTTCAAGCATGTGCTGTCCAAGCATCCGGAATCGATGGGGGCGCACACCTCCTTGATCGCGATGTTGGCGCAGGAAGGCAAGGTCGATCAATCCAAGGCGCAGTTTGCCGAGCTCAAGAAGGCACTGCCCAACCACCCTGAGACCGTGTTTTACGAAGCACAGGTCGCGTTTTCCAACCAGGACTACAAGCTCACCCGCGAACTGACCGACCGTCTGTTGCGCGTGATGCCGGAAAACCCGCGCGTGCTGGAACTTTCTGGTGCAGCCGAATACCGGTTGGGCCAGTTCAGCTCTGCCGAGACATTCCTGGCCAAGGCACTGGTCAACGCGCCCACCCAAGTCATGTCACGTCAGTTGTTGGCCCAAACCTACCTGCGCAGCGGCCAGCCTGCCAAAGCTCTGGAAGTTCTGCGACCGGTGGTCAGCGGCCCACAACCCGATGGTGTCAGCCTGTCCTTGTTGGGCGAAGCACACCTGCAACTGGGTGACTCGGCAAAGGCAGATGCCGCTTTCGAGCGCGCGACCAAGGCCGACCCCAAAGACAACCGTGTGCGCACGGCCGTTGCGGTCGCCCAATTCGCCCGTGGCAACCCTGCAGCCCTGAGTGAGCTGGAGTCCATCGCCGCCAGTGACACCAACCCCCGCGCCGACCTGGCCATCATCTCAGCGCGTTTGCGCCAAGGTGACAACGATGGCGCGCTGGCGGCAGTGGCAGCGCTGCAAAAGAAAGTGCCCGACCGCGCGCTGGCCGATGCCGTGCGCGGGCAAATTCTGCTGCGCAAGAGAGACAACGCAGGCGCGCGCAAGAGCTTTGAGGCTGCGCTGAGCAAGGAGGCGGCCTATTTCCCTGCTGTGGCAAGCCTGGGCGCGATGGACCTGGCAGAAGGCAAGGCCGACGCAGCACGCAAACGATTCGATGACTTCATCAAGGCCCACCCCACCAACCATCAGGCCTGGCTGGCGCAAGCCGAATTGGCGGCGCGTACCGGCGCCCCGGTGGCTGAGGTCAGCCGCCTGGCACGAGAGGCCGTCAGAGTCAACCCCAATGAGCCTGCAGCCAGACGGGTGCTGATCGAGCAGTTGATCTCGGCCGGCGACGCCAAAAGCGCGGTGGTGGCGGCGCAGGAAGCCAGCGTCGTGATGCCCAACAATCCCGATATCGCTGAAGCGATGGGGCGCGCCCAATTGGCGGCTCGTGAAAGCCAGCAGGCCATCGCCACCTTCAGGCGCCTGGTCTCGCAACAGCCCAACAACCCGCGGCTGCAGCTGCGCCTGGCCGAGGCCATGCTGTTGGTCAAGGACACCGAAGGTGCACGCAAGGCCCTGATGCGGGCGCTCGACATCCAGCCTGGTTACTTGCCGGCCACACGGGGCCTGGCCACCTTGGCGATGATGGAGGGCCGAGCCCAGGATGCGCTGGTGGTGGCCAAAGAGATCCAGAAAGCGCGCCCCAAGGACGCTCTGGGCTGGATGGTCGAAGGTGAAGTGCAACAAAGCACCAAGAGCTACCCTGCGGCCATCGCTGCGTACCGGGCAGCACTGCAGCGAGCCAAGACAACCGAAGTCGCCATCAAGCTGCACAACAGCATGCTGGCCGCTTCGCAACGTGCAGAAGCCGATCGCTGGGCCGAGCAGTGGATGCAGGAGAACCCGCGCGACGCGGGCTTCCGCTTCTACACGGGCGACATGGCTCTGGCCCGCGGCGAGCATGCTGCAGCCGAGGCGATCTACCGCCAAGTGCTGGAAATTCAACCCAAGAACGCGCTGGCCATGAACAACGTGGCATGGTTGATGGTCAAGCAAGGCAAACCCGGTGCCACCGCGCTGGCCCAGGAGGCCAACAGCCTGCTGGAAGACCGGGCGCCGCTGATGGACACCCTGGCCACGGCGCTGGCGGCAGAGGACAAACTGCCCAAGGCGATCGAGATCCAGAAGCGCGCGCTGCAACTCGATCCCCACAATCCGGAGATTCGCCTCGGCCTGGCACGCTACCTTTTGAAATCAGGCGACAAGTCCTCGGCGCGCGCCGAGCTCGAAACGCTGGCCAGGCTGGGGGACCGTTTTTCTTCGCAGGCTGAAGTCGCTGCTTTGCTGAAGGGGCTGTGAACCCAACAACGTCGGCCCGGTACGGCCGGCGCAGATTGCTGGCGACTTTGTGCAGCGGCGCCTGGCTCAGCCTGGGGGGTACGGGCAAAGCGCATGCGGCTCAAGCCGAGGGATCACGGGGCCTGCCGGCGGCGATCGCCGACTTGCGGCCCTCGGTGGTGCCCGTGGGCACCTACAGCGCCACCGACAACCCGCGTTTTGGATTCAGAGGCAGCGGATTTGCCGTCGGCGACGGCAGCCTGGTGGCCACCAATTTCCATGTGCTGCCCAACATTGCAGAGTTCGAGCCCGGGCGCACGATGGCGGTGCTGCCTCCAGGCACACGCGACCTCAGCCTGGTGCGCCGAGCACAGGTGGTGGCAAGCGACCCCGGCACCGATCTGACTTTGCTGAAAATCGAGGGTGCACCCCTGCCACCCGTCAAACTGGCCCAGCCCGGCACCGTGCGCGAAGGGCAAAGCATCGGCCTGATGGGTTTTCCCATCGGCGGCATCTTCGGCTTTGCGCCCGTCACGCACCGCGGCATCGTGGCCTCGATCACCTCATTGGCGTTACCTGCACCCACTGCAGGGACGCTGGACCCGCGCGCCATCATGCGCCTGCGCCAAGGCAATTTCGAGGTTTTCCAGCTCGATGCCACAGCGTACCCAGGCAACAGCGGCGGCCCGGTGTTTGACGCCGAAAGCGCTG
Source organism: Burkholderiales bacterium (assembly GCA_038324515.1). Classification (GTDB taxonomy): domain Bacteria; phylum Pseudomonadota; class Gammaproteobacteria; order Burkholderiales; family Burkholderiaceae_C; genus Rubrivivax. Next base: position 7,923 of record JBBQIB010000010.1, on the reverse strand, counting down.
AGGTGGTGGCCATCATCAACCTGGTGCTGGTCAAGGGCAGCCGCGAGAGCGCGCTGAGCAACCCCACGGGCATCAGTTACGCGATTCCGGTCCGGCACCTGATCGAACTGCTGAAGAATCGCTAGCGGCCTGGTGCCAGCCCTGCTTGCTGCTCGCAGCCAAAGTGAGCAATCACATTTTGTAGTAGGCCCGGTACCAATCGACAAAGCGGCCGATGCCCGTGCGAATGTCGGTCGCAGGTGTGAAGCCAGTCCACTCGCGCAGGCTGTCCACATCGGCGTAGGTGGCCGGCACATCGCCGTCCTGCAGCGGCAGCATGTTCTTCTTGGCCTGCATGCCCAGGGCATCCTCGATGCAGCCCACAAAATCCATCAACGGCACGGGATTGTGGTTGCCGATGTTGAAGACCTTGAACGGCACATTGCTGCTGCCAGGGTCGGGCTGCTCAGAACTGTAGGCAGGGTCAGCGGCTGCGACACGATCCAGCACCCGGATGACGCCTTCGACGATGTCGTCGACATAAGTGAAATCGCGCTGCATGCGGCCATGGTTGAAGACGTCGATGGGCCGCCCCTCCAGGATCGCCTTGGTGAACAAAAACAGCGCCATGTCCGGCCTGCCCCAGGGCCCATAGACCGTGAAGAAGCGCAGCCCGGTGGTGGGCAGGCCAAACAAATGGCTGTAGGTGTGCGCCATCAACTCGTTGGCCTTCTTGGTCGCTGCGTACATGCTGACCGGGTGGTCCACGCTGTGGCGCTCCGAGAACGGCATGTGGGTGTTGCCGCCATAGACGCTGGAACTGGAGGCGTAGACCAGATGCTGCACCTGTTGGTGTCTGCAACCTTCCAGGATGTTCATGAAGCCGACGATGTTGCTGTCCACGTAGGCATGCGGGTTCTGCAGCGAATAGCGCACGCCGGCCTGGGCTGCCAGGTGGATGACACGCTCGAAGCCCTGCTTGGCAAACAGCGCGGCCATGCCCTCTCGGTCGGCGACGTCCAAATGCACGAACTCGAAACCCGGCTGTGCGCTCAGCCGTGCCAGGCGGTCGCGCTTGAGCTGCACGTCGTAATAAGCGTTGAGGTTGTCCAGACCCACCACCTGGTCACCTCTGGCCAGCAGGCGCAGCGAGGTGGTCATGCCGATGAAGCCGGCGGCGCCGGTAAGCAGAATTTTCATGAGGTAGGTGCGAGTGACGGCGGAACATCGGCGTTGCACTCTGCGGCTTCGTCGATGGACCCAGAAGCCGCCATTCTTGCACCCGGGCATGCTCCCCAGGGCATGACCCCTGCACTCGGGGCAGCAGCAACGCCCAGCATGTCACACAGGTCCACGCGCCAAGCGCGCGGTGCGCAGCCATGGGGACAGCCCGGCCCTGGACCCGCACTCGGACCCGCACTCGGACCCGCATCGCTACGGGTTTTCGAGGATCACAAAGATCGACAAAGTGTCAACAGCCTGATACATTAATTCATGTCATCTTTATCTGACACTCTTCGAACGCAGGTGTTGAGACTCCGCCAAACACCCTGCCAAACACCCCTTTGCACGGCCCACAGTCGATCCTGGCCCACTGCAAACTCCACAAGCCGTGTCAGCGCTTACAGCCCCACGAATCATTCATGACCGTCCTGGCTTTCAGTTTGAACCACCATCGCGCGCCGCTGGACATGCGCGGGCGTTATGCAATTTCTGCGGAACAGGTTCCCGGCGCGCTCAAAGATTTGCGGCAGCACCTGTCGGCATCGGTATCCGAAGCCGCACTGCTGTCGACCTGCAACCGCACCGAGTTGTACCTGGTGGGCGACGCGCCAGTCGAGACCTTGAGTGAACAAGCCTTGAACTGGCTGAGTGCCCAGACTGCCAAAACCGCAAAGTGCGACCGCACGGCATCCGCATCGCAAAGCAGCCCCCGCACGCAGCCTTGCAGCGCGCCCTTGAGCCCGACGCTGCTGGCCCCGCATGTGCTGTCCGCAGAAGACCACGATGCAGCACGCCACGTCTTCAGAGTCGCATCGGGACTGGACTCGATGGTGCTCGGCGAGCCGCAAATACTGGGCCAGATCAAGTCAGCGGTGCGCCAGGCCAGCCAGGCCGGCACGCTGGGCAGCACCTTGCACCAGCTGTTCCAGCGCTCTTTTGCCGTTGCCAAAGAGGTGAGGACCCGCACCGAGATCGGCAGTCACACCGTCAGCATGGCGGCCGCTGCAGTGCGGTTGGCGTCAGAGATTTTCGAAGACTTGACGGCCCTGCGGGTGCTGTTTGTCGGCGCCGGCGAAATGAACGCCGGCGTGGCCACCCACTTTGCAGCCCGCCAGCCGCGCAGCATGGCCTTTGCGCTGCGCCACCCGGAGCGCGGCCAGGCGCTGGCCGACAAGCTGGGGGCGACGACCCTGCCGCTGTCCGAGTTGCCGAACCAATTGCAACATTACGATGTCGTGATCTCCTGCACTTCCAGCACCCTGCCGTTGATCGGCATGGGGGCGGTCGAGCGGGCCTTGAAAGCACGCCGTCGGCGCCCGATGCTGTTGGTGGACCTGGCAGTGCCGCGCGACATCGAAGCCGAGGTCAGGGACTTGCCCGACGCCTACCTCTACACCGTGGACGACTTGGCTGATCGCGTGCGCAACGCCGGCGACAGACGTCAGGCGGCCGTGGAACAGGCCGAGGCCATTGTCGACGCCGGTGTCAGCGGCTTTGCCCAGTGGTGCGATCAACGCAGCAGTGTGCCGCTGATCCAGGCGCTGCAGCAGCGTGCCGAAGAGTGGCAGCGCGTGGAAATCCAGCGCGCCAGCCGCCTGCTGGCACGCGGTGACAGTATCGAAGCAGCGATGCGCGCGCTGGCACAGGGCCTGAGCCACAAGATGATGCATGGCACCTTGCGCGCCCTGCACGAGGCACAAGGTGACAGGCGCCAACAGATAGGCGATGCAGCCTCGCAACTGTGGCTGCGCAGGCCCCCTGAATGCCTGGCTGCCAGTGCGCCGCAGGCGCACCCTCCTGCAGCGTTGGTCGCTCGCACAATGCAACAACTTGACGGGCAGCTGGACCCACAAAGAGACGGCCGCTGCAACAAGCAAAACAGTCTGCCGGTCGCTGCCTGAACAAGCAGGGACCGGCCCTCTGAGTGCAGGCGCTGGCCTGCAGAGGAGGTGCGGTTTACGCACTTGCCATCACGCACTTGCCATCACGCACTTGCCATCACGCATTTTCCATCACAGACGTGCCGACGGAAGTCGGCCGTTGCATGTCTGTCTGATGTCTGTCCGATGACGGGCGCTCAGCCGTCGTCCTCGGTACCTTGCTCGGCGATCCCGAAACGTCGCAGTTTGACGTACAGGCTCTGCCGCGACAGACCCAGCAGCAAAGCCGCTGAAGAACGTTTGTCACCCGTCATGTCCAGCGCGGTCTGTATGCACAGTTGTTCGATCAGGTCGGTGGTCTCCGTCACGATGTCCTTCAGCGGCATGTTGCCCACCAGGTCGGTCAGGTCAGCCACACTGCGGGTGACAGCGCTGCCTGCAGCAGCCTCGGACTTGATGCGTCGCTCGACATTGCGCACTGCAAAACCCAACACCATGTCAGGCGCTGCAGACAGCATGGAGGCAGCAATCTCGACCTGGGTCAGGACGCCGGACTCTCCACGAATGCTCGTCACAAACAGACCCGCGTTGCCGCGTTGGCGCAGGTTGCTGATCAACACCCCCAACTCGACCCCCGTGCGGCCCACCCAACGGTCCAGCAACTGCCCGACCATGCTTCGTTGATCGGGCATCTGCGCCAACACAGCAAAGGCAGCGTTGCTGTGCAACACCCGGCCCTGGCTGTCGGTCACGACGATGGCATCTGAAGCAGACTGTAGAAAGGCGGCCGCCAGGGCTGCTTGCTGCGCAGCAGCATGCGTGAGCTGTGCGGACGGGCCCGCGAGATGTGGGCCGCCGCCGCGAAGACCTGTGGTGGCCAAGGCCTCGGTGGCGCCTGCTTGCGCTGCGTCGGTGGGCACCGGCTGCGCTTGCTCCACGACGCGCACCAGCAGCAAAGTGCTGTCGTCTTGCCTGAAGACCGAAGCCGCCACCAGCACCTTCAAATGTGAGCGCGCCAAACGGGCGCTCAGGCCTTCGTTTCCGCCAGCGCCACGCGCACTGGCCAGCACCGCTTGCAACGGCGCCAAGGTGCCCTCGTCGAACAGCGATGTCAACGCGCTGCCCACCAGCTTGGGACCCCGTGTCGAAGGCCCGCACAAGGTCTGGGCCGCCGGGTTGACCTCCAGCACCTTGAGCGAAGCCGCGTCGACGATCAGAACGGCCTCTCCTGAAGACTGGAACAGGTGGCGGTAACGGGTTTCGGCCTCACGGAATCGCCAATAGTCGCGCTCCATGCTTTGTTGTGACTCGACCAGGCGCTGTTGCAAGGCCACCATGCTGCCCAGGCTGCGGCCGACCACGAGCACGCGCTGCACGGGTGCCGGGCCGCTGCTGGCCCGCGCCTCCTTGGTGGCGCCTGCCGCTTGCGAAGAAGCACTGCTCTTTGCCGGTTTGGCCGGTTTGGCCGACGCAGTTTCGAGCACAACGACGGCCATCGCCCGGTAGAGGATCGGCAAGTCCTGACTGTCGGAAATGGGGTGGTTGACCTGGCGCCAGCGCGGCGATTCGTTGCGGGCTTCCTGCAGCAGCTGCTCGATCTTGCCGCGACTCTCGGCAGTGACCGTGTCGATCCACTGCTTGCCCGACCAGGAAGCGATGTGCTCTTGCGGCAACTCGGGGTCTTGAACCAGACTGCTGAGGACCTTGCCGGCAGGGTCCAAGACCAGCCCGAGGTCGCTGGCCAGGGTCAGCAGCCCGGTGGCCGCCACAGCAGTCAAGGCTCCGACGGCCGGCCTGGGGGACATCGTCTTCTTCAACAGCATACGCGGCCTGCTCCAAGCTCTGGCCAGCGGTCATCCCTCAGATGGGAATGGGCCCCAAAGGCTGCGTTGCGCATATCTTCAGTCCCCGCCAGACGGCGCAATCTCGGCGCGCCCCGCAGGGGCGTCGGGGCCTGGATCGACGCTGCGAGGGACTTGGCGCGTCATCACATGCGGGACGCTGCCCATGCATTGACGCGCCAGCGCAGGCGCCTGCCTGGCGTCCATGACCCAGGCGTCACAACCCAGGTGATCGGCCCAGCCAGGGTTGGCCTGAAAAAGCGGCCCACCCACCATGATCACGACGGCTGCGTTGCGGCTGGTCAGGCGCACGGCATCAATGTGCAGGCGCAGCCAGTCCAGGCGGGTCTCGGAGCCGATCGAAAAGCCGACCACATCAAACCACTCAACCTGCACGCGGCGCGCTGGATCTTGGGCAGCAGGGCCGACCAGCATGTCGACCGCCCAGGCGTCACGCCTGAAAAACTCGGCGACCATTGCCAGGCCCAGGCCATGCTGCTCGTCCGGCGGCTGAGCCAGCAGCACCGAGTGGGGCTGAGCCGTGGCTGGCATGTGGGGCGCAAAGTCGATCGAGAACTCACGCATCAGCCGCTGCAATCGGGCCAGGCCTGCCGTGACCGCGGCGAAGTCACAACGATCTTCGGCCCACAGCTCACCCAGGTTGCGCGCCACAGGCGCCAGAAGATCAACAAAGATGGCCTCAGCTGGCACCGCTCTGCGGCGCAGTCGTTCAAACAGGGCTGTGATATCTTGCTCCGCACCATCCAGGATCAGGGTTGTCAGCAGGCCTATCTCCTGCCGCCTGGGCGCAGCCGGACCCAACCCGGAAGAGCGTGGCGGGCGCGACTGTGCGACGCGAGGAATCACTTGTGCGTACAAGGTTCTGAACAATTTGCAGTCATGCCCTTCAAGGCGGCTTTCCAATGCAGGAGAGTTGCCCTGATTGATGCCCCCGACCCCGGCATCTGCCAAAGGCCGATATCCCGACATCGGACTGATCGGTGTGCCGCCTGATTCGGCAGCGCGACTCAACACGGCCTCCGGTGCAAAAAGGTCAAACAAGCGCTCAAGCTGACTGCGTTCACCACGCCTCCCTTGTCTGCAGACGGTGCACCCCACCACGAAGCCAGGCCGCGCAGCGTGCAAAGACCAGCCATGACTTGGACTCCAGGACAAAAAAGCAGCCACTGACCGCATCCAACGGCAGCCGGGCGCCTCAGGCTCTGCAGTCAATCACCGTGCTCGACCCTGGATGCCGCACAAATTGCCAAAGACCCCACCGACGAAGGGCCTGTTGTACAGATGATCGGCGCTCCGCAGCAATGTGTCAAGTCTTGTTTACGTCAACACAGGTTGTCACTTTTCGTGACTTATGACCTGTGACCCGTGACCTGTGACTTGAACACGTCCTCGCAGGCTGCCTCGGTTTCCTGCTCCCGCCGCAGTTCAAACTCACAGCCACTGCCAAGCGGAGCGAAACCGTCAACGGCGCTGCGGCAGCGGCTCAGGCGGCCATCCGCTGCGGGCCGGCGCGCCAGCGCTCCATCAGTTGTTGCCACTTGATCTGGGCAGCATGCAGGTGACGTTCCTTGACATGCCCATAGCCGCGGATCTCTTCCGGCAGGCGGGCGATCTCTGCCGCCAGAGCAAGGTTGTCTGCGTCCAGCGTGGGCAGCAATTCTTCGATGCAGCGCTTGTACTGCTCGATCAGGGCGCGCTCGGTCTTGCGCTCTTCGGTGCCACCAAAGGGGTCGAAAGCGCTGCCACGCAAACCCTTGAACTTGGCCAGCACGGCAAAGGCACTGCGCATCCAGGGCCCGAAAGGCTGCTTGATCAATTCGCCTTTGTCGTTGCGTTTGGCAATGCCGGGTGGGGCCAAGTGATGCACCAGCTTGTAGTCCCCTTCGAACATGCCAGACACCTTGTCGGTGAAGGCCTTGTCGGTGTGCAGTCTGGCCACTTCGTATTCGTCCTTGTAGGCCATCAGCTTGAAGAGGTAACGCGTCACCGCTTCGGTCAAAGCGCTCTTGCCCAAAGGGGTCTCGGCCTGCTGCACACGGGTCACGAAGTCCTTGTACTGCTGCGCGTAGGCCGCGTTTTGGTAGTCGGTGAGAAAAGTGATGCGTTGCTGCAGCATGTCGGCCTGGCTGGGCTTCTTCAGAAACTGGATCACTTGCTGCGCCTTGAACTGCGACTGCACTGAAGCCAAGTCGTGGGCGCAGCGCCGCCCCCACTCAAAAGCGCCCTTGTTGTTGGCGATCTGCACACCGTTGAGCTCGATGGCACGCATCAAGGCGGCATGGCTCAAAGGCACACGTCCGTGCTGCCAGGCAAAACCCAGCAGCAGCGGATTGGTGTAGATGCTGTCGCCCAGCAACTGCACTGCCACCTGCTCGGCATCGAAGGCCGCCAAGTAATCAGCACCGACGCTGTCGCGGATTGCGACTTCGCAGTTGGCGCCAGGGAACTGCCAATTGGCGTCTTTGACGAACGAAGCCGTGGGCGTGCCGTGGGTGTTCAACGCCACAAAAGTGCGGCCCTGCTGCATCACCGACATCGTGTAGCGGTTGGCGCCGACGATGCTGTCGCAGGCAATCACCAGATCGGCCTGCGCGGTATCCACCTTGGTGGTGAAGATCTGATCGGGCCGGCGCGCGATCTGTACATGGCTCCAGGTCGCACCGCCCTTCTGCGCCAGGCCACCCGCATCCTGGGTCACCACACCTTTGCCTTCCAGGTGTGCTGCCATGCCCAACAACTGACCAATGGTGATGACCCCTGTACCGCCCACACCACCGATCAAGATGCCCCAGGCTTTCTCTGCCAGCGGCAAGGTCGGTTCAGGTACGGGCGCCATGGTGGCGATGTCGCCGCGCTGCTCCTTCTTCGGCTTTTTCAGCTCTCCGCCTTCGACCGTGACAAAACTCGGGCAGAAGCCTTTGAGGCAAGAATAATCCTTGTTGCAACTGTTCTGGTTGATGCGCCGCTTGCGCCCGAAC
>JBBQIB010000009.1:0-42851 GCA_038324515.1 Burkholderiales bacterium | reverse complement strand
GCGCCGCTGCACCCAAGCGTCGGCCGCGCCGTGCGGCGGCGTCCTCCGAGGCCCTTGCGCCAGAAGCTGCAGGGTCATCGCCAGCGGTGTCATCAGCGGTGTCATCAGCGGCGTTACCTGCGTCATCCCCAGAGTCGTCTGCATCCTCCTACGCTGGAAGTGACGCCAACGACAGCAGAGTCGCAACGCCACGTCGGGCGCATGACGCAGCTGCGCCAGCGGACGCAGACGCCGACACGGGCTCGGAGTCGAGCCGCTCAGCCAACGCGGATGAATCCCAGGCTGGTGAGGGCAAGTCAGGCCGTCGCGGCCGCAATCGGCGGCGCGGCCGTCGCGGTGGCGACAAGGCAAGGGATGCGCAAGGCATGCCGGATCCGACACGTGTGCAGCCGGCGCCGCAAACTGCCGCCTTGGCACCTGCTTCAGGTGAGGTCTTCGCGATGGTGCTGTCGGGTGAATATGACATCCAGCCAGACGACGCCAACACCCCGGAAGTGGGACAGGACGAGCCAGGCGCTCAGCGTGCGACGGAGTCGCCCGCTGGCTCGGATGTCGAGCATCTGGATGCGCCAGCTGCCGACACCGATGGCGTCGCCACCGCCGAAGACGTCGAGCCGAGACCCGATGATCAACGCGCGTGGCAAGGCGCGGCAGCCGGCCCCGGCAAACGTGTTCTGGCGCCGGAGCCAGACGCCCCAAAGCTGCAAAAAGTACTGGCCCAGTCGGGTGTGGGTTCGCGGCGTGATCTGGAGCAGATGATTGCCGACGGCCGTGTCACGGTCAACGGTGCGGTGGCGCACACCGGGCAGCGTATTTCGCACGGCGACCGCATCCAGCTCGACGGCAAACCAGTGCGCTACCGCGTGGCCCCACCCCCGGCCCGCGTGTTGGCATACCACAAGCCAGCCGGCGAGGTAGTCACCCATGATGACCCGCAACAGCGGCCTACGGTGTTTCGCCGTTTGCCGCGCTTGCAGCAGGGCAAATGGCAATCGGTCGGGCGACTGGATATCAATACCGAGGGCTTGCTCTTGTTCACCAACTCGGGTGAACTGGCCAATCAGTTGATGCACCCGCGCTTCGGCGTCGAGCGTGAGTACGCAGTGCGCTCGCTGGGATTGCTCAGCCAAGAGTCGCAGGCCCAGTTGCTGGATGGCGTCGAGATCGACGGCCAGCGCGCATCCTTCAAGAGCATCGAAGACGGTGGCGGCGAAGGCGTCAATCACTGGTACCGGGTGGTGATCACCGAAGGCCGCAACCGCGAAGTGCGACGCCTCTTTGAGGCCGTGGGCCACGCGGTGAGCCGCTTGATCCGCATCCGATATGGCTCGGTTGTGCTGCCGCGGGGGCTCAAGCGGGGTGTCTGGGTCGATCTGCAAGATGAGGATCTGCGCCAGTTGCGGCGCCTTGCCGGTGCGCCGCGCGGTGCAGGCAGTGGCGCTGATGCTGGACGAGCCGCTGTCGGCGAGCCGGCGCAGGCTGCCGAAGGCATGGGCCGCAACGCCGCCAAAAAAGGGCGCAAGCGGCGCGGCAGGCGTGGTGGCCGCGACACCGAAGACCTGCCGCCGCAGGCAGTGCAGACCAGCGACGCCGCGGTTGCCGTTGCCCGGCCCGCCATGCCGCAGGAACGGGGCGCCAGGCCGCCCAGAGCTGAGCGGGCCGAGCGCAGCGAGCGCGCGGCGCGTGCCGAGCGGTCGCCCAGGATCCCGCGACCCCCGCGTGGTGCAGCAGGAGGCGAGCCTGGCGAGGGCGGCGCCATCCCCAACCCTTTGCAACAGACTTTCGACAAGCGCGCCATGCAACAGGCGCGCAAAGGCCAGCGCGAGTACGGCGATGACGGCCCGATCCCCAATCCTCTGTTGCAGACCTTCGACAAGCGTGCGATGCAGGACGAGCGCCGCTTGCGCAACGAGTTGTCGGATGACAGCCCGATCCCCAACCCCTTGTTGCAGACCTACGACAAGCGCTTTGCGCAAGGCGGCAAAGGCCAGGATGCTGACGAAGTGGCTGATCCAGACCACATTCCGGATCCGATGCAGACCTCTGTGGGTTACATCGGCGCCGACGCGTTGCGCCGCAAGGGCGCTGGCGGCCGAGCTGGCAGGGGCGGCCGGCGCACAGGGTCTGGCAGCTCGGGCATGGGGATCAACCAGGGTGGCCCGCGAGGGCAGGGCGGTGGCCAACGTGGCGGCCCCCCGGGCGGCGCAGGAAACAACAAGAAGCGGCGCGGCCCCCGGGGTGCCAAGGGGCGCTGAGGCTACAATCGAAGGCTTTGCCAAGTCATTGATTCAGGAGCACTTTTCAACATGTCTGACGACCAGCACGTTCAGCACGGCCAGCGCACGCTTTCCATCATCAAGCCCGACGCAGTCGCCAAAAACGTCATCGGCCAGATCTATGCCCGCTTTGAGGGCGCTGACCTCAAAGTGGTGGCTGCCAGGATGGCGCACTTGTCGCGTGGCGAAGCCGAGGCTTTTTATGCTGTGCACAAGGCGCGGCCGTTTTTCAACGATCTGGTGTCGTTCATGATTTCCGGCCCGGTGATGATCCAGGTGCTGCAAGGCCCGGGTGCGATCGCCAAGAACCGTGAGCTGATGGGCGCTACCGACCCCAAAAAGGCCGACAAGGGCACGATCCGCGCCGACTTTGCCGACAGCATTGACGCCAATGCCGTACACGGCTCTGACGCTGCAGAGACGGCCGCTGCGGAGATTGCCTTTTTCTTTCCGGGCATGAACGTTTACGCTCGCTGAAGCGACAGCCTGGCATGGGTGCCGGGCTGGATGCTGCCTTTGCCGTACCCTGCACCGCACTCGTAGAACCTTCTTGCCTCGCACATGGCCACGCTGGTAAACCTGCTGGACTTTGACCTCGAGGGCCTGAGCAACTATTGCGCCGGCCTGGGTGAAAAGCGCTACCGTGCGGTGCAGTTGTATCGCTGGATCCATCAGCGCGGCAGCGGCGACTTCGAGCAGATGAGCGATCTGGCCAAGTCGCTTCGGCACAAGCTGAGCGATGTGGCTCAAGTACGCGCATTGCCTGTGCTGAGCGAGCATGTCTCGGCTGACGGCACGATCAAGTGGCTGTTTGATGTCGGTGCAGGGGATGCGGTGGAAACCGTGTTCATCCCTGAGTCCGATCGCGGCACCTTGTGTGTGTCCTCGCAGGCCGGATGTGCAGTGGGTTGCCGTTTCTGCTCCACCGGGCACCAGGGTTTCAGTCGTAACCTCAGCACTGCCGAAATCATCGCTCAATTGTGGTTTGCCGAGCATCGATTGCGCGCTTCGCTGGACTTGTCCGCAGGCCAACGAGCCATCGACAACGTGGTGATGATGGGCATGGGTGAGCCGCTGCAGAACTATGCGGCGCTCTTGCCGGCCTTGCGCACGATGCTGGATGACCACGCGTATGGCTTGTCCAGGCGGCGTGTGACCGTCTCCACTTCGGGCGTGGTGCCGATGATCGACCGCCTGATGCAGGATTGCCCGGTGGCACTGGCCGTTTCCTTGCACGCCCCCGACGACACGCTGCGCGACAACCTGGTGCCCCTGAATCGCAAGTACCCGATCCAGGAGCTGCTGGCAGCCTGCCAGCGCTACCTGGCAGCAGCGCCGCGTGACTTCATCACTTTCGAATACTGCATGCTGGATGGCGTCAATGACAGCATCGAGCAGGCCCAGGCGCTGGTCCAGTTGGTGGGTGGAGTCCGGCGCGGGATGGGCCATGCCGGTGGCGCAGCGGGCGCACCCGGCACAGCGCACGCTGGCTTTGTGCCCTGCAAATTCAATCTGATTCCCTTCAACCCCTTCCCGGCCTCGGGTCTGTTGCGGTCACCGGCTGAAAGGGTGCAGGCATTTGCCCAGGTCTTGCTGGACGCCGGCATCGTGACAACAGTTCGGCGCACCCGCGGAGACGACATCGATGCCGCCTGCGGTCAGCTGGCGGGTGAGGTGCAGGACCGTACCCATGCCCAAGATCGACTGGCCCGTGCCAGAGCAGAGGTGCTCGCCGCTGGCGCGGTCCCGAGCCAGACCAGGCCAGCGGTCTCCCAAACGGTTCACCGCATCAACCTCAGTCGCTTGCGGCGCCCAGGCGCCGCCCGCTTTCAAGCTGCAACGGATGAAGCTGCAACGGATGAAGCTGCAGCAGACGAGGCTCGTGCCGGCGCGCTGCTGGCGCAGCGGCCAGTATCCCCTCGTCGCCTTGAGTGATCTGATCTATTTAACAAGCAATGGCAAGCATCGGTCTGAGCGCCCAGTCGTCCCCCGCTCTGCGGGTCGAGGCGCAGCCGTTCCGGCCGCAAGCCGGCCGGATGCTGACGTTGCCGGTGCTCCTGCTGATGTTGCTGCTCGGCAACACCGGTTGCACGACCGTGCAGCGCACCACAGAAAGCAGTGAGCCTCAGCGCAGCATGGGCAACGCTGCCGGTGATCCGCAGCGTCGAGCTGCAGTGCGGCTTGAACTGGCGGGGCTGTATTTCGGTCGTGGCCAACTCAGCACGGCACTGGACGAAGTCGGACAGGCGCTGCAAGCCAGGCCCGACATGGCCGAAGCGCATGGCTTGCGTGGGCTGATCCTGGCCAGCATGGGCGACTCTGTGGCTGCAGAAAAAGCGTTGCAGCGCGCCATTGCGCTGTCGCCGGGCGAGGGCGGTACCTTGCACAATTACGCCTGGTTTCTGTGTCAGGAGCGACGCTTCGACGATGCTGAAAAACAGTTCGCTGCTGCTCTGAACCTGCCGCAGTACCGAGATGCCGCGCGCACGCTGCTGGCCCAGGGCGTATGCCAGGCACGGGCCGGGCGCCTGGCGGCGGCTGATCGCTCGTTGTCGCGATCCTTTGAGCTCGACCCAGCCAACCCGGTGACGGCTTACAACCTCAGCGAGGTGCTGCTCAAGCTGAGCGACCTGACGCGCGCCAAGTTTTACGCGCTGCGCGTCAACGCGTTGCCTGAGCAAGTTTCGGCGCAAAGCCTGTGGCTGCTGGCCCGCATCGAGCACCGTTTGCGTGATCAAGATGCTGTGCTGCGCGTGGGCCAGCAGTTGCGCTCGCGCTTTGCGCAATCGCCCGAAGCCTTGAAGCTCGATCGGGGACAGTTTGATGACTGAGAGCCGCCCACCTGAAGACAGCAGCCCACCCAAAGGCGCTGCGACTGCCGGTGCATTGCTGCGCGCTGCGCGCGAAAGGCAAGGCTTGCACATCGCTGCCTTGGCAACTTCCATCAAGGTCTCGCCACGCAAACTCGACGCTCTGGAGAACGATCGATGGGAAGAGTTGCCCGACATCACCTTTGCGCGTGCGCTGGCGCAGACCGTGTGCCGCACCTTGAAGGTCGATGCCAAGCCTGTGCTGGAGCTGATGCCGGCTCTGGGCACAGCCTCGGTGGTGCCCGGTGCTGACTTGAACCAACCGTTTCGCGAACAAGGAGCGCGTAAGGATTGGGGTTCTTCTTTGGCGGCTGTGCGCCCGATGGTGTGGGCAGCGGGGCTGCTGTTGCTGGCTGCCTTGCTGGTCTACCTGTGGCCCTTTGGCTCGTTGCCTGCGTTGGCACCGGACGACGCTTCGGGATTTGCCCCCGCAACCTCGCCAGCCGATGGCGCTGCGTTGAGGCCGTCTGCGGCGGCTGCAGCAGCCAGCGCTGCACAGCTGGTTGATGCCGCTGCAAAGCCCATGGCAGCAGGTGCAGCCTCGGGGGTGGCTTCATCTGCCCGGGCGGGTGCGCTGCAGGCCGTTGCCGAAGCTTCGGCGCCTGCCCTGTCGGAGACCGTGTTTGCCGCGCCTGGCCCGCTGGCCAGCGCAGCCCAGACCTCCCTGTCCGGGGTACTGGTGTTCAGAACCACCGAAGCCTCGTGGATCGACGTCCGTGACGCTGGTGGCCAGGTCTTGCTCAACCGCACCGTGCTGCCGGGCGAAAGCGTGGGCGTCGACGGCAGGCTGCCGCTGCGCGTCACGGTCGGCAACGCTGCCGCTACCGAGGCGGTTTTGCGTGGCGCGCCGTTTGACCTGGCTGTCCATGTGCGTGGCAATGTGGCTCGATTTGAAGTCCAATGACGAGCCCGCCGACAAAGTCTGAGTACGTTCTGGCCCGTAGTCTTGGGCCGGCGGTCTTTGGCCAGCCGGTTGCCGGCCCTGAAGTTTGAAAGGATCTCCCATGAAAGCACAAATCGATGATGACCTGATCGACGCTGCTGCGCCATTGCCCAGGCGCAGCCTGCAGGCGCGTGTCTGCTGGGGTGATCATGTGGTGACCGTGGGTGGCGACGCCCCGGTGCGGGTGCAGTCGATGACCAACACCGACACGGTGGACGTCATCGGCACGGCGATCCAGGTCAAAGAGCTGGCACAGGCCGGCAGCGAGATGGTGCGCATCACCGTCAACACGCCAGAAGCCGCGCAGGCCGTGCCGCACATCCGTGAGCAGCTCGACCGCATGGGCATCCCAGTGCCGCTGGTCGGTGATTTCCATTACAACGGCCACCGTCTGCTGCCTGACTATCCGGCAATGGCGCAAGCGCTCAGCAAGTACCGCATCAATCCGGGCAACGTCGGCAAAGGTGACAAGCGCGACCGCCAGTTCGCGCTGATGATCGAAGCGGCTGTGCGCCATGACAAGGCGGTGCGTATCGGCGTCAACTGGGGCAGTCTGGACCAGGAGTTGCTGGCCCACCTGATGGATGAAAACGCGCGCAGGGTGCGACCCTTCGAGGCCAAGCAGGTCATGTACCAGGCCTTGGTGCAGTCGGCCTTGAGCTCTGCAGAAGTGGCCAAGGAGCTGGGCCTGCGCGCCGAGCAGATCATCATCAGCTGCAAGGTCAGCGGCGTGCAGGACCTGATCTCGGTCTACCGTGCGCTGGCCAAGCGGTGCAACTACGCGCTGCACCTGGGCCTGACCGAGGCCGGCATGGGCACCAAGGGCACGGTGGCGAGCGCCACTGCGCTGGCGGTACTGCTGCAAGAAGGCATCGGCGACACGATCCGTGTCAGTTTGACACCTCAGCCCGGTGAATCGCGTACCCAGGAGGTGGTGGTGGCCACCGAAATCTTGCAATCTCTCGGCCTGCGCTCCTTCAACCCCAGCGTCACCGCTTGCCCAGGCTGCGGGCGCACCACCAGCACTACTTTTCAGGAGCTGACGCAACAGATCGACGACTTCTTGCGCACTCGGATGCCGTTGTGGAAAGAGCGTTATCCAGGCGTCGAGAACCTCAAGGTCGCCGTCATGGGCTGCATCGTCAACGGCCCTGGCGAGAGCAAACACGCCGACATCGGCATCAGCTTGCCTGGCACGGGTGAGGCGCCAGCGGCCCCGGTCTACATCGACGGCGAAAAGGCTTTGACGCTGCGTGGCGAAGGCATTGCAGCTGAGTTCCATCAGATCGTCGAGCGCTACATCGAGAAGCGCTTCGGCGCTGCTGCCCAAGCGCGGGCTGCAGCGGCTGCAGCGGCTGCAACAGCCGTGGACGTCAACGCTGCCACCGCCGGCTCGGTCTGACCTGCGCTGATGGCGCGGGGTGTCAGCCCGAGCTGTCGAATGCCTTCAGATCCAATGCGGGCCCTGCGCCCGTTCACTCCATGTCCAGCGTCCATCCAGTTTCTGCCCTCGTCTCCAGCCCGGCCAGGAAGCCTGCCGAGCCGCTGCGTGGCATCAAGGGCATGCAAGATATCCTGCCCGCGCAGGCCGCCCACTGGCTGTGGCTGGAGGACAAGCTGCGCTCTTTGCTGAGCAGGTACGGCTATCAGAACCTGCGCACCCCCGTGGTGGAGCCCACGGCGCTGTTTGTGCGCGGTCTGGGCGAGGTCACCGACATCGTCGAGAAGGAGATGTACTCTTTCGAAGACCGCATGAATGGCGACCACCTGACGCTGCGGCCCGAAGCCACTGCCGGCATGGTGCGGGCGATCAACGAGCACAACGCGCTGTACGGTGGCCCTTTGAGGGTCTGGCAGATCGGCTCGATGTTCCGCCACGAGCGGCCGCAAAAGGGCAGGTCGCGGCTGTTCCATCAACTGGACGTGGAGGCATTTGGCCACGCCGGGCCCGATGTGGACGCCGAGATCATCCTGATGCTGCGAGCCCTGTGGCGCGAGCTGGGCTTGGTCGAAGAGCAGGATGTGCGGCTGGAAATCAACAGCCTGGGACAAAGCGACGAGCGCCTGGCGCACCGGGCTGCGTTGATCGCGCATCTCGAAGCCCATGCCGATCTGCTGGACGAAGACGCCCGCCGGAGGCTGCACAGCAACCCTTTGCGCATTCTGGATACCAAGAACCCGGCGATGGCAGCAGTGGTCGAGAGCGCGCCGCGGCTGCTCGACTTTTTGGGGCCTGCTTCGCTGCAGCATCTGGCACAGGTGCGTGCCGTGCTGGACGCCGCTGGACTGGCTTACCGCTTGAATCCGCGCCTGGTGCGTGGCCTGGACTATTACAACCTGACGGTCTTTGAGTGGATCACGCCGCACCTGGGCGCGCAAAGCACCGTTTGCGGTGGCGGCCGTTACGACCAGCTGATCGAGCAGCTCGGGGGCAAGCCGGCACCTGGTATCGGCTTCGGGCTGGGCATGGAAAGGCTGTTGCTGCTGTTGGAAGCAGTGGGTAAATTGCCCGCACCCGTCGGGCCTGTGGCTTACGCCGTGGTGCCCAGAGTCGAGGATCTGCCCCAGGTCTTGCCGGTGCTGGAAAAACTGCGAGCTGCCGGTGTCTCGGTACTGATGAATGCCGGTGGCGGCAGCATGAAGACGCAATTCAAACGTGCCGATCAGAGTGGCGCCAGCGTGGCCTTGGTCTTTGGGCCCGACGAGCTGGCCCGCAGCGAAGTGGCGATCAAACCCCTGCGCGATGCTTCTGCGGTGCAATCCACGCAACCCTTGGCAGAGGTGCCGCGCTGGGCGCTTGAGCTGCTCGGCCCATAATCAAGGGTTGATCGCAGACATCTAAGCTGCCATCCGCATCCATTTCACCCGCCTCCCGGCCGCAGCGCCCGACACGATCACGATGGCCACAAATCTCAACCTGCAGGAGCAGGAACAACTCGACGCCCTGAAGACGTTCTGGAAGCAGTACGGCAACCTGATCACCTGGAGCTTGATCCTGGTGCTGGGTGCTTTTGCTGCCTGGAACGGCTGGCAATACTGGCAGCGTGATCAGGGCTTGAAAGCGGGCGCCTTGTACGACGAACTCGAGCGTGCGGTGACAGCCGGTGACGCAGACCGCGCAGGCCGGGTCTTTGGCGACCTCAAAGAGCGATACCCGAACACCGCATTTGCGCAGCAAGGGGGTCTTCTGGCCGCCAAGTTGCAGTTTGACAAGGACCAGCCGGATGCAGCCAAGACCACGCTGGGCTGGCTGGCCGAGAAGGGCAGCGAAGACGAGTTGCGTACGGTGGCCCGCCTGCGCCTGGCCGCCGTGCAGGCCGAAGCCAAGCAGTTTGACGAAGCGCTGAAGACTCTGGAAGGCGCAACGGCGGTGGGGTTTGAGGCGTTGGTTGCAGACCGCAAGGGCGATGTGCTGATGCTGCAATCCAAACCGACTGAAGCGCGCCAGGCCTACGAAGCGGCCTACAAAGCCATGCCCGAGAGCCTCGACTACCGACGCCTGATCGAGGCCAAGCTGATGGCGCTGGGGGCCGCGCCCGTGGCTCAGACGGGTGTGACCGTGGTGGCACCTGCGGCCTCGGCGGCCAAGCCGTGACGGCGCAGCGTGCCCAGGCTTGGCCGCCAGCGCGGGCTGGCGCTTCCGGGCTGCAGCTTGTGAGCCCATGGCTGGGCCGCATGGCCGTGCGTGGCACTGTGCTGCTGCTGGTGTGGGGTCTGAGCGCTTGCGCAGCCGATCGACCCAAGCCGACGCCTCTGGAAAATCTCGCACCCAAGATCGCCGGCCAATCCGTGTGGCGCACGCAGATCGGCAAGATCGGTTTTGCGATGGTGCCGGTGGTGCGCGATGGCGCATTCATTGTGGCCAACGGGGCGGGGCAAGTGACCGCGCTGGACGCTCAAACCGGCGTCGTGCGCTGGCAGACCAGTGTGGGTGAGCCGCTGGCGGCCGGCGTGGGCAGCGATGGCCGCTACACCAGCGTGGTGACGCGCACCAACCAGGTCGTCACGCTGGACGGTGAGCGAGAGTTGTGGCGCAGCCGAGTCCCTGCCAGCGTGGTCACGCCGCCGCTCGTGGCGGGTGAGCGTGTGTTCGTGATTGCCGTGGATCGCTCGGTACACGCCTTTGATGCCATCAACGGCCGACGGCTCTGGACCTTGCAGCGTCCGGGCGAGGCTTTGACTTTGGCGCAGGCCAGTGTCTTGACAGCTTACAAGAACACCCTGGTGGTGGCCCAGGGCCCCAGGCTGGCCGGCGTCGATCCGCTGCGGGGTACCTTGCAATGGGAGGTAGCCATTGCCTCACCACGCGGCACCAATGAAGTCGAGCGGCTGGCCGACCTGGTGGGTCCGGCGTCACGTGTGGGTGACAGCCTGTGCGTGCGTGCCTTTCAGTCGGCCGTGGGCTGTGCCGATCTGGCGCGTGGCGCGGTGACCTGGTCGCGCACAGTCGGCGGCATCAATGCCGTGAGCAGCAATGGCGAGCTGGTTTTTGGCGCAGATGCCAGTGACCGCATCAGCGCCTGGCGAGCCGGCAACGGCGATGTGCAGTGGACCAGCGAGAAGCTGCTTTACAGGGGTTTGAGCGGCGCCTTGGCGGTGGGGCCATCGGTAGTGTTTGGCGACATCGAAGGCCAAGTGCACTTCTTGTCTGCCACCACAGGCGAGTTGCAGCTGCGTTTGCCCACCGATGGCAAACCCGTGCTCGGGGCCCCGGTGCTGGCCGGCAACACGTTGATGGTCAGCACCGAGGGCGGTGGGCTGTTTGCCTTTCGCCCCAACTGAGCCCGCGCCGTGAAACCGGTGATCGCCTTGGTTGGGCGGGCCAACGTGGGCAAGTCCACGTTGTTCAATCGCATCACCAAAAGTCGTGATGCGATCGTGGCCGACTACGCTGGGCTGACGCGCGATCGCCATTACGGTGACGCTCGGCTGGGCAACACCCATTTCATCGTCATCGACACAGGGGGCTTCGAGCCGCAAAAGCCCGATGGCGTGGTGGCTGAGATGGCCAAACAGACGCGCCAGGCGGTGGCTGAAGCCGACGCAGTGATATTCGTCGTCGATGTGCGCGCAGGGCTGTCGGCGCAGGACCATGACATCGCCAACTATCTGCGCACGCAGCGCAAGCAAGTTCTGGTGGCCGCCAACAAGGCTGAAGGCATGGTCGATTCGCCCTTGCTTGGCGAGTTTCACGAGTTGGGCATTGGTGCGCCGCATCCCATTTCTTCCGCCCATGGACAGGGTATCCGCAGCCTGCTCGAAGCGGCCTTGCAGCTTTTGGGTGTGTCGGACCCCGAAGACGAAGAAGAAGACCCTCAAGATGGCTCTGACCGCCCGATCAGGCTGGCCGTGGCCGGCCGGCCCAACGTCGGCAAGAGCACGCTGATCAACGCCTGGTTGGGAGAAGAAAGGCTGGTGGCCTTTGACCAGCCCGGCACCACCCGGGACGCGATCCATGTGCCCTTTGAGAAGGCAGGTCAGCGCTTTGAGCTGATCGACACAGCCGGTCTGCGCAAGCGCGGCAAGGTCTTTGAAGCGATCGAGAAGTTCTCGGTTGTCAAGACGCTGCAGGCCATTGCTGACGCGCATGTGGTGCTGCTGCTGATCGATGCGACACAGGGGGTCAGTGACCAGGATGCGCACATCGCCGGCTATATCCTTGAAAGCGGGCGTGCGGTAGTGGTGGCCTTGAACAAGTGGGACGCCACCGACGCCTATCAGCGCCAGACGGTGCAACGCTCGATCGAGAGCCGACTGGGCTTTCTGAAATTTGCGCCGGTGCTCGAGATCTCGGCCATTCGCCGCCAGGGGTTGTCTGCGGTCTGGAAGGCGCTGGTGCAGGCCCACGCGGCAGCCACCGTCAAGATGAGCACGCCGGTGTTGACGCGCCTGGTACACGAAGCCGCCCAACATCAGGCGCCACCCCGCGAGGGGCGCTTCAGGCCCAAGATGCGCTATGCCCACCAAGGGGGGATGAATCCGCCGCTGGTGGTCATCCACGGCAGCGCGCTTTCCAAGGTCTCACAAAGCTACAAGCGATTCCTCGAAGGCCGCCTGCGCGAGCACTTTCAGCTGGCTGGTACACCGATTCGCATCGAGTTCCGCTCGGGCGAAAATCCTTTCGACGAAAAAGGCGGGTAGGGCCTTTATTCCAGTCCTCCGTCGTACCCTGGCCCTGTGATAAGGTGCCTGACTTCTTATCTTTCATCACGGAGCATATCGTGAGCAACAAAGGCCAACTCTTGCAGGATCCCTTTTTGAACCTGCTGCGCAAAGAGCACGTACCCGTGTCGATTTACCTCGTCAACGGCATCAAGCTGCAAGGCCACATCGAATCTTTCGACCAATATGTGGTGCTGCTGCGCAACACCGTGACCCAGATGGTTTACAAGCACGCCATTTCGACCGTCGTGCCCAGCCGCGCGGTGAATTTCAGCGCTGCAGAGCCGCCTGAGAGCAGTTGACAGAGCGGCTCGCAAAGCAGCCGAGACTGCGGCAGCCTGTCCCCATTTCACGCAAGCCAGAATTGTCATCTTGAGTTCAAACCATCCGCCTGCCTCTACCGGACAGGCAGTGACTCGCGCTGTTCTGGTAGGGGTGGACCTGAACTCCGACAAGTCCTTCGACTCCAGCCTGGATGAGCTGGCTCTGTTGGCCGAATCTGCGGGGGATCAACCCGTGGCGCGCATCATTGCGCGCCGCCGTTCTCCTGACCCTGCGCTTTTTGTCGGCAGCGGCAAGGCTGATGAAATCAAGGCCATGGTGGTTGCCACGCAGGCCCACGGTGTGATCTTTGATCAGTCGCTCAGCCCTGCCCAGCAGCGCAATCTCGAACGCCACCTGGGCGTGCCAGTCGCTGACCGCACAGGGGTCATCCTGGACATCTTTGCCGAGCGGGCGCAGAGCCACGAAGGCAAGCTTCAGGTCGAGCTGGCGCGGCTGCAATACATGGCGACTCGTCTGGTCGGACGCTGGTCGCACCTGGAGCGCCAACGCGGCGGCATTGGTGCACGCGGCGGCCCTGGCGAGGCCCAGATCGAGCTGGACAAGCGCATGATTGGAGAGCGCATCAAAAGCGTGAAAGCGCGCCTGGAAAAGGTCAAACGCCAGCGTGGCACTCAGCGCAAGGCGCGCGAACGGCGCGGCAGCTTCAAGATCTCGTTGGTAGGCTATACCAACGCTGGCAAGTCAACACTCTTCAACAGCCTGGTCAAGGCCCGCGCCTACGCCGCAGACCAATTGTTTGCAACGCTCGACACCACCACGCGCTCGCTCTGGCTCAACGACACCGTGGGCACCGTATCGCTTTCTGACACCGTGGGTTTCATCCGCGATCTGCCGCACAAACTGGTGGAAGCTTTTGAAGCCACGCTGCACGAAGCTGCCGAAGCCGATCTGTTGCTGCACGTCATTGATTGCGCCAGTGCTCAACAGGCCGAGCAGCAGGCCGAGGTCGATCGCGTACTGCAAGAGATCGGCGCCGCCGAGGTGCCTCGGATCCTGGTTTGTAACAAGGTTGATTTGCTGCAGGACTCGCTGCGACCGCGCGACAATGCAGACTACGTGCAAGTTGAAACGGGTCAGCGACGCGCCCGGGTCTTCGTCAGTGCAGCCACAGGCGAAGGTCTGGATCTGCTGCGGACACGAATTGCAGAGCAGATCGGCTCGAAGTTGAATAACGGCGCAACGGCCCCATCTGCCACATCGAGTGTTCAACAAAGCGGCCAGGCGAATACAGTGGATCAGTTCACTTCGTCTGGCGAGCATGACAACCCACAGGCTTCGGCCCTTGAACCGCAACCCCATGCGTGACTTTTCTGATCCATCCTTTTTCTCCCGACTGCAAGGCACAACGATTGCCTTGGCGCGTGCCGTCAGGGCTCAGCTGTTCGGGCGCTCCAGGCGCGGCGGCTTGGGCTCGGCAGCTTCGACAGGCTCCGGGCACCTGGGCCTGATTTACAACAACCGCAACGACGGGCCGCCTGACCTGGACGCACTGTGGCGCGACTTCAACCGCAAACTCAACGGGCTCTTTGGTGGCCGCAAAGGCGGCGGGCCGAACCGTTCAGGAGGTGAGCCCCCTTCAGGCCGTGGCGGTGCACCCTTTCAGCCGGACATGAAAAGCGCTGGCATAGGCGTTGGTCTGGTACTGGGCGTCGGGGCCTTGTTGTGGCTGGGCAGCGGCTTCTTCATCGTTCAGGAAGGTCAGCGTGCGGTGGTCACGACCTTCGGCAAATACACCAAGACCACCGATGCGGGTTTCCAGTGGCGTTTCCCCAGCCCGATCCAGAACCATGAGGTCGTTGCTGTATCTCAGTTGCAGTCAGTGGACGTGGGTCGTTCGACCGTGGGGCAAGCCACCGGTCTGGCCGACTCGTCCATGCTGACCCTGGACGAGAACATCGTCGACATCCGCTTCACGGTGCAATACCGGCGCGCAGATGCGCGCGAGTATTTGTTCGAGAACAACCGGCCCGACGAGGCGGTGGTGCAGGCGGCAGAGTCTGCGGTGCGGGAGATCGTCGGCCGCAGCCGCGTCGACCTGGTGCTGTACGAACAACGCGATGCCATTGCTGCCGATCTGGTCAAGTCGATCCAGGCACAGCTGGATCGCCTGAAGGCCGGCATCATCGTAGCCAATGTCAACATGCAAAGCGTGCAGGTACCTGAAGCGGTGCAGGCCGCCTTCAACGATGCCGTCAAAGCCGGCGCCGACCGAGACCGTTTCAAGAACGAAGGCCAGGCCTACGCCAGCACGGTCATCCCCCAGGCTCGCGGTGCTGCCGCGCGGCTGAAGGAAGAGGCTGATGGCTACAAAGCACGGGTGGTTGCACAGGCTGAAGGCGATGGCCAGCGCTTCCGTTCGGTGTTGAACGAGTATCAGAAGGCACCTGCGGTGACACGCGACAGGCTTTACCTGGAGACCATGCAGTCGGTCTACAGCAATGTCAGCAAGGTGATGGTGGACAGCCGCTCAGGCTCCAACCTGCTGTATCTGCCGTTGGACAAGCTGATGCAGCAAGCCGGTGCATCTGCGCCAGGTCAGCCCGCTGCAGCAGCGGCTCCTTCCACCATGGGCGCCCCGGTGGCCTCGGGCGTCGATGTCCGCTCGCGTGATGGCACCAACAGCCGCGCCCGCGACAGCCGCTAAAAGTCTTTTGCAAAGCCGTAACTCATGAACAAGATTGCAATTACCGTGGTGGGTTTGCTGGTGGTGCTTTTTGCTGCCAGCAGCACACTGTTCATCGTCGACCAGCGCCAGGTGGGCGTGGTTTACGCCCTGGGTGAAATCAAGGAAGTGATCACCGAGCCGGGGCTGAATTTCAAGCTGCCGCCGCCGTTTCAAAACGTCGTATTTCTGGATCGCCGCACCCAGACGCTGGACAGCCCCGACGTACGCCCGATCTTCACCGCCGAGAAAAAGAGCCTGATCATCGACTGGTTGGTGAAGTGGCGCTTGAGCGACCCGCGCCAGTTCATCCGCAACAACGGCGCTGATTTCAGGAATCTTGAGAGCCGTCTGGCGCCAGTGGTGCAGGCTGCTTTCAACGAAGAGATCACCAAACGCGATGTGCGGGGCGTGTTGGCCACCGAGCGTGAAAAGGTGATGAACGACGTGCGCACAAGGCTGGCCGACGAAGCCCGCTCCTTCGGCATCGAGATCATCGACGTGCGGATCAAACGGGTGGACTTTGTGGCCGACATCACAGATTCGGTCTACCGGCGGATGGAGTCCGAACGCAAGCAGGTGGCGAACGAGTTGCGCTCCGAAGGTGCCGCCGACGGCGAGAAGATCCGCGCCGATGCAGATCGCCAGCGCGAGGTGATTATCGCCGAGGCTTACCGCGACGCACAAAAGGTCAAGGGTGAAGGCGACGGCCAGGCTTCGGCGCTGTATGCAGATGCTTTCGGCCGCGACGCGCAGTTCGCGCAGTTCTACCGCAGCCTGGAAGCTTACCGCGGGGCCTTTCGTAACAAAAACGATGTCATGGTCTTGGACCCCAGCAGCGAATTTTTCAAGGCCATGCGTTCTTCCACTCCAGGGGCTCCCAGCAGGCCCTGATCAGGCTGTCCGCAGTGGCAAGGACAAGTCTTCCTCGCTGATCCGGCGTGTCTGATCTCTTTTGGGGTGCATTGGCCCTGATGTTGATCATTGAAGGACTGATGCCCTTCCTCAGCCCTGGCGGCTGGCGTGCAGTCTTTGAGCGTGCCGTGCGCATGAGCGACGGGCAGATCCGGTTTGTAGGTCTGTGCAGTCTGCTGGCAGGCATCGCGTTGTGGTGGCTGGTTGCAGACTTCGGCTGAGTCGAATGAGCCGAATGAGCCGAATGAGCCGAATGAGCCGACTCTTCAGAGCCAGGCCGTGGTTCGCCGATTCGGCTGGCTCGTACAATGCAATCTTTAACCCCGGGTTGTCGGATGCTCTCAGCGTGGCACTTGCCAGAACACATGGCCGATGTGTTGCCCGCACAGGCCAGGCGCATCGAAGAGTTGCGTCGTTCGTTGCTTGACAAAGCTCGCTCTTACGGGTTTGAGCTGGTTGTGCCGCCGATGCTGGAGCACCTCGAGTCGTTGCTGTCCGGGACCGGCGAAGCGCTCGATCTGCAGACTTTCAAGTTGGTTGATCAGCTCAGCGGGCGCACCTTGGGATTGCGGGCCGACACGACACCGCAAGCGGCCCGTATCGACGCCCATCTGCTCAACCGCGATGGCATCACCCGGCTTTGTTATTGCGGCCCCGTGGTTCACACCCGTCCTGCAGGTGCTGCATCGACGCGCGAGCCGCTGCAGTTTGGTGCCGAGATATTTGGCCATGCCGGGCTGGAAGCCGACCTCGATACGGCCCAGTTGGCGCTCGACGCCTTGCTTGAAAACTGTTCCGGGCCGCTGGTGGTCGACTTGGCGGACGCCCGCTTGCTGAGGGGCTTATTGGCGGGCATGGCACTGGATGCGGTGAAGTTGCAAGCCATCGTTGAGGCCCTGTCGGAGAAAGATGCGGCGTCTGTAGCCCGGCTGACTGAGTCATTGCCGCGCGATGCCAGCCAGGCCTTGCAGCTGTTGATGCGCCTGTACGGCGGTGACGAAGTCATCCTTCTGGCTCAAGAGCGGCTGCCCGACCGAGCGCTGGTGCGCCAGTCGTTGCAAGAGTTGCAATGGTTGGCGGCCCACCTGCGCAGCGCCTACCCGGATTTGAAGGTCGGCTTCGATCTGGCCGACATGAGCGGCTACGCCTATTACAGTGGGCTCCGATTCACCGTCTTTGCCGGCGGCGGCAACAGCAGCCTGGCCCGCGGTGGCCGTTACGACGAAGTCGGTTCGGTGTTTGGCCGCAATCGTCCAGCAGTGGGCTTCAGTCTGGATCTCAAGGCCCTGGCAGAGGTGGCAGGTCCGGGCCACCTGCCGACAGCCGTGCTCGCGCCGTGGGGCGAAGACGAAGGTTTGCGGCTGGCCGTGCGCCGGCTGCGCGCGGCTGGCGAAATCGTGGTCTGTGCCCCGGCCGGCCAGTGTCCCCAGGTCCAGGCTTTTGAGTTTGATCGCGAGCTGTTGCAGGTCCAGGGCCGCTGGGTTTTGCAGGCCACCTCCGACGCCGTCGCCCACTTGCGGGCCGAATCTTCCTCACTCAGTCCCGCATGAGACGGCGTTTGGCGGCTGATCACAGTACAAGGAACAGTTAAAGATGCAAGCTGCAGCACGGCCCCTGTCGGGCCGCAACGTGGTTGTCGTCGGCACCCAATGGGGTGACGAAGGCAAAGGAAAGATCGTTGACTGGCTCACGGACCATGCCCAGGGCGTGGTGCGTTTTCAGGGCGGGCACAACGCAGGTCATACGCTGGTGATTCAGGGCCGCAAGACGGCTTTGCAGCTGATTCCGTCGGGCGTGATGCGCGAAGGCGTGGCTTGTTATGTGGGCAACGGCGTGGTCGTCGACCCGGCGCATTTGCTGACCGAGATCGCGCGGATCGAACAGTTGGGGGTGGATGTGCGCTCGCGCTTGTTCATCTCCGAGTCTTGCCCGTTGATCATGCCGCTGCATGTGGAGTTGGACCGGGCACGCGAGGCGCTGCGCGAAAGCTCTGGCAGCGGCAAGATCGGCACCACAGGCAAAGGCATCGGCCCCGCTTACGAGGACAAGGTCGCCAGACGGGCACTGCGCATGCAAGACCTCAAACATCCGGCGCGCTTTGAAGCCAAGCTGCGCGAATTGATCGAGCTTCACAACGCAGCACTGACACAGGTGTTGCGCGCCCCCCCGCTGAGCCTGCAGCCGATGCTGGACCAGGCCTTGAGTGCGGCTGGTGCGCTGCGCCCGATGATGGCCGACGTGGGCTACAAGTTGCACACTGCGCATCTGTCTGGCGAGAACTTGCTGTTTGAAGGCGCGCAGGGCACTTTGCTGGACATCGATCATGGCACTTACCCCTATGTGACGTCCAGCAACTGCGTGGCGGGCAATGCGGCTGCAGGGTCGGGTGTGGGCCCCGGCATGCTGCATTACGTGTTGGGCATCACCAAGGCCTACACCACGCGTGTCGGCAGTGGGCCTTTCCCGACCGAGCTCGAGATCGAGCGCGAAGGCAGCGTCGGCCACCACCTGTCCGTGGTCGGCCAGGAGCGAGGCACGGTGACTGGCCGTGCCAGGCGCTGCGGATGGCTCGACGCCGCTGCATTGAAGCGCTCGATGATCATCAACGGCATCTCGGGCTTGTGCATCACCAAGCTGGACGTGCTCGACGGCCTGCAGGAGATCAAGATCTGCGTGGGCTACAAGCTCGGCCATGCAGAACTGGACGTTTTGCCGCTGGATGCCGACGACATCGCCGCTTGTGAGCCTGTCTACGAAACGCTGCCTGGCTGGAGCGAGAGCACCGCCGGGCTGTGCCACTGGGAACAGCTGCCTCTACGCGCCAAACGCTACCTGGAGCGTATGCAGAGCCTGATCGGGGCGCCCATCGACATGGTCTCAACCGGCCCCGACCGCGTGCACACCATTTTGTTGCGTCATCCCTTCAGGCCATGAGGCGGTGCAGTGGGTACACGCCGCAAAGCCGGGTTGGCCGGCCCCGCATACCGCGCCTCGCAGCTTGCCGACGTTGCAGTCAGGGCATGTGCTCACGCCTGCAACGGGATGCAAAATCAGCACAGCCACTTGTGCTCAACCTGAACCAGCTGGAGTGACCCAACGATGCTGACCGACGACGGCAAGCACCTTTATGTATCCTGGGACGAGTACCATCTGCTGATCGAGCGGCTGGCACTGAAAGTGCACAACTCGGGCTGGGAGTTCGACCAGATCCTGTGCCTCGCCAGGGGCGGCATGCGTCCCGGCGATGTGCTGTCCAGGGTCTTCGACAAGCCCTTGGCCATCATGTCCACCAGTTCTTATCGGGCAGAAGCGGGCACCATCCAGGGGCGCCTGGACATGGCCAAGTACATCACGATGCCCAAGGGTGAACTGGCCGGCCGGGTGTTGCTGGTGGATGACCTGGCCGACACCGGCGTCACGCTTCGTGCCGTGGTGGACCGGCTGCGCGGAATGCCAGCGATTCAGGACGTGCGCGCCGCCGTGATCTGGGTCAAGGGCATCTCGACTTACGTACCCGACTACTTTGTAGAACCGCTTGAAACCAGTCCATGGATCCATCAGCCGTTTGAAGACTACGACAACCTCAGACCCGCTGGCTTGGCCAAGAAATTTGTGGTTTGATCACCGGGTACTGGTTACCCGGTGCTTCGGTGCACTCAATGTGCCGCAGCGGTCTGGGGACGCTGGGTTGACAGTGCCTGATGGGTTGAAAGTGGATCAACCGGGCCTGTACAGTGCGATTCGTTTTGGTGCCCAGGAGAGGACTCGAACCTCCACGCCGTTAAGCGCTAGTACCTGAAACTAGTGCGTCTACCAATTCCGCCACCTGGGCTTTCAGGAACCAAGGATCATATCATCAAAGAAAAAGAAAAGACTCGCTCGCACAGCCTTGCTGCGTCAAACCCCACACCCTCTGCAGCCATGCTGGGCGACCTCGAAGGCGTTGTCGAAGGTCATCGCGACGGGCACGGTTTCGTGATCCCCGATCAGGGCGAAGCGCGCATCTATCTGGCGCCGCAAGAGATGCGTTCGGTGCTGCACAAAGACCGGGTGCGCGTGCGCATCCTGCGCACCGATCGCAAAGGCCGGCCCGAAGGCCGCGTGCTGGACATCCTGGAGCGGCGCAAGACGCCGATCATCGGCCGCCTGCTCTTTGAGGGTGGGCAATGGCTGGTTGCGCCAGAAGACAGCCGCTACGGCCAGGACATCCTGATCCCCAAAAACGCAACCGCCAGTGGTGCAGCAGGGCAGGTGGTAGCGGTGGAGCTGACCGAGCCGCCGTCCTTGCATTCGCAACCTGTGGGCCGGGTCAGCGAGGTGCTGGGCGAAATCGACGACGCCGGCATGGAGATCGAGATCGCGGTGCGCAAGTACGAAGTGCCGCATGAGTTCTCGCCCAGGACATTGGCGCAGGCAGCGGCGTTGCCCGCCAAGCTGCGCGCCGTGGACAAACGCCAACGAGTCGATCTCAGCGACATCGCGCTGGTGACCATCGACGGCGAAGATGCGCGCGACTTTGACGATGCCGTTTACTGCGAGCCCTTCAAGCGTGGGCGCGGCAAGTCAGCGCAGGAAGGCTGGCGATTGCTGGTGGCCATCGCCGATGTCAGCCACTACGTCAAGCCGGGTGAGGCCTTGGATGAAGACGCCTACGAGCGCGCCACCTCGGTGTATTTTCCGCGCCGCGTGATTCCGATGCTGCCCGAGAAGCTGTCCAACGGCTTGTGCTCTTTGAACCCTGACGAGCCTCGCCTGGCGATGGTTTGCGACATGGTGATATTGGCTGACGGCAGCATCGAGGCCTACCAGTTCTACCCGGCCGTGATCTTGTCGCATGCGCGGCTGACCTACACCGAAGTGGCTGCTGTGCTGGCCAATACCCGGGGCCCGCAGGCTCAAAGCCGCAGCGAGTTGGTGCCGCACCTGCTGCACCTGCACGAGGTCTACCGGGCCTTGCTCAAACAGCGCGCCAAGCGTGGTGCGGTGGACTTTGACACCACCGAAACCCAAATCATCTGCGACGACCAGGGTCGCATCGAGAAGATCGTCCCGCGCACCCGCAACGACGCTCATCGGTTGATCGAGGAGGCCATGCTGGCGGCCAACGAATGCGCCGCAGAGTTCATCGAGGCGGCCGAGCACCCGTGTCTGTTCAGGGTGCACGAAGGGCCCACGCCCGAGAAACGCATGGCGCTGCAGAACCAGCTCAAGGCGCTGGGCATCGGAGTCTCGCTCAGCGACGAGCCCACACCGGCCGAGATACAGGCGATCTCAGAAGCGACGCAAGAACGTCCAGACGCACAGCAGATACACATGCTGTTGCTGCGTTCGATGCAGCAGGCGGTCTACACGGTGCACAACAACGGCCACTTTGGTTTGGCCTATGCGGCCTATACGCACTTCACCAGCCCCATTCGGCGTTACCCCGACTTGTTGGTGCACCGCGTGATCAAGGCCATCCTGGCCGGCAAGACCTACCACCCGGCAGCCAATGCCAAGACCCGCACACCCGAGCCGCGCAAAGGCGCCCGCGCGTCGGCTGCCGGCAAGCCAAGGCCGCTGAGCCCGATGAGCCCAGACATGGCCTTGTGGGAAGCCGCTGGTGGCCACTGCAGCGCCAACGAGCGCCGTGCTGACGAAGCCTCGCGCGACGTCGAAGCCTGGCTCAAGTGCCGCTACATGCGTGAGCATCTGGGTGAAGAGTTTGCAGGCACCGTCAGCGCCGTCGCCGCCTTTGGCCTCTTCGTGACGCTGGACGCGATGTATGTCGAAGGGCTGGTGCACATCACCGAACTGGGCGGCGAGTACTACCGCTTTGATGAAGCGAGGCTGGAGTTGCGTGGCGAACGCTCGGGCATCCGCTACGGGGTTGGTTCGCGGGTACGCGTCCAGGTCAGCCGGGTCGATCTGGATGGCCGAAAGATCGATTTCCGGCTGGTGCGCGACGCCTTGCTCGAAAGAGTCGGGGCTGCAGCGGTGCCCAAAAGGGTGGATGGCTCAGAGTCGGCGCGCAGCGCAGTGGATCAGCTGGCCGGCATCCAGAACAGTGACCGCAAGCTCAAGGGAGCAGCCAAAGCCGCTAAAGCTGCCAAGGTCGGCAAACGCCGTAGCGCTGCAACGGCTACGCGAGGCAGTGAAGCGGCCGGCAAGCGCGGTGCCGGCAAATCTGCAGTCAGTAAGGCGGGTGGCAGCCCACGCACCCGCCGTTGAACAGGGTCAGTTGGCGATGCTCATCGCAATCCGGCGTATCGCCATCAAAGCCCGATCCACGTCGTCCGCGTCATGCCAGACATGGGTGGAGATGCGGAGCGGAAAACGGTTGACGGTGGTCGTGGCACCACGTGTGGTGGGGGTCGGCACGGTGGTGTTGCGGATGATGATGTTGTCTTCACTGGACAGCCGCGTCACCAGCTGGCCGCTGAGGCTTGAGCTGGCGATCGAGTCCGGCCCACGCGTCATGCCGTAGAAGGGGTCGAAGCAGGTCAGCGCCGTATTCAGCTCTTCATGATCGTTGGGGCAATACAGGGCGTCTGCGCTGCCCCACATCTCGACGATCCTGGCCTTGGTGTAAGCAGACAAGGTCAAGACGTAGGTCTCGACACGCTTGCGGCCCAACTCGTCCCACATCTTGCAGGCCTCGGCCACGGCAGAGATCAGCGGTGCATGTTTGCTGCCGCAGCTCTGTATCACGCCGCCGATGTCGTACACGGCCGTGGCTGCAGTCGAGCCAGCGCGGCTGGCCCAAGGCACCGAACCCACAGCCAGCTTGGTCGATGCAGGATCGCGGCCGTCGACGATCAGGCTCGAACCGGCGGTACCGCCGGCTCCACTCGTGACGACCGGGAAGTAGGCGGGCAAGGGCAGCGGGTTGAACCCTGCGCGCACTTTGTTCCTGATCACCAGGATGCCTGTCGAACCGGGAGCGCATTGCCACTTGTGCGCTGCGCCAGCCATGAAGTCCGCGCCCAACTCCGCGTAGTTGTAGGCCATCATGCCGGGCAGGTGGGCGCCGTCACAGATGGTGATGATCGGCGTGTTGCCGGCACTCTTCTGGATCGCCACATCCACGATGCGCCGAATCGGCAGCATGGTGCCGGTCAAGAAGGTCGGGCTGGACCACATCAGCGCCCGCACGCGCTGACCAGCCGCCCTGGCGCGATCGATTTCGGTGGCAAACAGGTTGGCGTACTCCTGCGGTGTGGTGCCGTTGCCCACCGGTAATACCACCCGGCGCACGATCAGTCCGTATCGGTCGCGTGCGATGGCCAGTGGTACATCGCCGCCAGGGTGTTCCTGATTGGTGGTGATGACGACGTCGCCTCGATCCCATGCGATGCCCAGCAAGGCGTGGCACATGCCGTCGGAGGTGTTGGACGAAATCACCAGTTCATCGGGATCGACACCAAACCCGGCGCCGGCCAAAGTGCCCGTGCCGCGGGCGATCGCCGTGCGCTGTGCCAGGAAACTGCCGTAGCCGTTGCGTGACTCGGCGGCATAGTCCAGGTTGTCCGCAGCAAACTTGTCCAACACAATTTTGGGCATCGAACCTGCAGTGCCGATGTTCATGAACAGCTTGCTGGAGTTCAGCACAAAGCGACGTTGCACTTCGGTCCAGAACGCTGTGTCGGCCAGCAGTGACATGCGGATGTCGGCTGAAGGCGCTGCGGCCTCCGACGAACTGCAGCCAGCCAGCGGACCCATGGCTGCCAGTGCGCCTGTGGCGCCCAGCATTCTCAAAAAGCCGCGCCGCTTGGGCGTCCAGTCCGCTGTGGAATCAAAGATCCCGGGGGATACCTGAACATCGTCGCTGCGCGCAGCCGCTGCTTGGGGATTCAAAGTCTCAAGGGCATTCATTGCATTCTCCAAATTTTGAAAAACTCAAAAAAACGAAGGGTTGGTAAAATGGGGACCGAAAGACCGCGCTCGCGCAGCATCACTTCGCGTGCGGGAGAACGGCGAACAGACGAACCCGTCGGCAGGCAATGCGGACATCAAACCGTGCCTGCGGTCGACCGATCCATACAGGATCGCGGGAGACTGACCGGGAGCACCAGCCAGCCGGGAGAGCTGATTACTTCGTGGCGATGACGGCAATCTCGATCAGCACATCACGCGGCAAACGTGAGACTTCGACAGTCGCGCGGCCAGGAGGCGCAGTCTTGAAATACTCGGCGTAGATGCGGTTCATGGTGGCAAAGTCGTTCAGGTTCTTCAGGTAGACGTTGGACATCACGACGTTTTCGTAACCCATGCCCTGAGCCTTGAGCTTGGCGCCGATGTAGTCCAGCACCAGCCGGGTCTGCTCTTCGATGGTCGTGCCCTGGACGGCGTTGCCGGCCTTGTTCAGAGGGATCACTCCAGCCAGAAAATACAGGTTGCCCGCTTGCACCATCTGCGAGTAAGGGCCGATCGCGGGATAGACATCGGTGGTGGTATGGATGATCTTGCCGGCCGGTGGCGTGGCGCAGCCTGTGATCAGCGCGACCGCAGCGACCAGGGCAAGAGAGGACATTCGCAAAACAGACATTTGGGCAAACTCCGGGAGGTTGAGAGAGTGTGGAAATTCACGCTTCCGTCACAAAGACTACGGCCGTGCGAACTATCTTGGTGCATACCCATCGTGAATTTGGGGTCATAACAGGCTTTGTGTGACCTTTACGCGACTGCCAGAGCTGTGCAGCACAGCGCCACGCGACCTGCAGGTCGTCAAACCAGACGCTGCGCGCATGCAAAGTTGGCGATATCGGAGAGGCCAGCCGGTTTGCCGAACCGGGTCCGGCCCGCGTTGCAACGATTCGACAGGGGATCGGTCGTGTCCCTCATGCTAAGCTCCGAGGGTTTGTCCGCGAACGCGAAAAATTAATTCAAGCTGCATCCGGCCGACTGTTGTGCGGTCCGGGGATGCGTTTGAGGTCTTTGAGCGGCACGCAACAAGCAAATCACGAACCCGTGCGCACCAAGGTGCTGTCAAACCGGTTCCGCGTTGTAAGGGATTTTCGGTTCAGCCTGGTCTGAACCCCCTTGCGGATTGGGCTGACGGTGATACGCCGGGCTTTTAGACCGAACCTTTGGAGTTTTTCTCATGTCCGTTTCAATGCGCGAAATGCTGGAAGCCGGTGTCCACTTTGGCCACCAAACCCGCTTCTGGAACCCCAAGATGGCGCCGTACATCTATGGCCATCGCAACAAGATCCACATCATCAACCTCGAAAAGACGCAGCCGCTGTTCGAAGATGCGTTGAAGTTTGTCCGCCAGCTTTCAGGCCGGCGCGGCACCGTGTTGATGGTCGGCACCAAGCGCCAGGCGCGCGAAGTGGTGGCTTTGGAGGCCCAGCGTTGTGGTATGCCTTTTGTGGACCAGCGTTGGCTGGGCGTCATGATGACCAACTTCAAGACCGTCAAGGGGTCGCTGAAGAAGCTCAAGGATATGCAGGTGGTCAAGGACAGCGGCATCGAAGGCATGATCAAAAAGGAAGGTCTGCTGTTCGAGCGCGAACTGGGCAAGCTGGAAAAGGAAATCGGGGGCATCCAGAACATGGCTGCGCTGCCTGACGCGATTTTCGTCATCGACGTCGGGTACCACAAGATTGCAGTCGCCGAAGCCAAGAAGTTGGGCATTCCGGTCATTGGCGTGGTGGATACCAACCACTCGCCGGTCGGCATCGACTATGTGATTCCCGGCAACGATGACTCAGCAAAGGCGGTGGCTTTGTACGCCAAGGCTGTGGCCGACGCTGTCATCGACGGCAAGGCCAACGCCAGCCATGAGGTGGTGCAGGTGGTCGGCGACCGCAACGACGAGTTTGTAGAGGTTCGCGAACAGGCTTGAGGGCCCTCGGGGCCCCGGGCCGCCAGGCGATTCAGCCCGGTCGGCCGGCCGACGACGGGCGGGCCCGATTCCGGTGACAGGAGCCGTGGCTCGTCAATTTTCCCAATTTGAAGGAGATTCCAATGCCCGCAATCACTGCAAGCATGGTGGCCGAGTTGCGCGCCAAGACCGACGCACCGATGATGGAGTGCAAAAAAGCGCTGACCGAGGCCGAAGGCGACCTGGAACGTGCTGAAGAGATCCTGCGTGTCAAGCTGGGCAACAAGGCCAGCAAGGCGGCGGCCCGCATCACGGCAGAAGGTGTGGTCGCAGCGGCGGTCAGCGGCAGCACTGGCGCTCTGGTAGAAATCAACTGCGAAACTGATTTCGTTTCCAAGAACGATTCTTTCCTGGCCTTCACACAGGCCTGTGCTGACTTGGTGGCGCAGAAGAACCCTGCCGACGTGGCCTCGCTGAGTGCACTGCCTTACGCGCAAGATGGCTTCGGTCCGACGCTCGAAGACGTGCGCAAAGGGCTGATCGGCAAGATTGGCGAGAACATGGCCATCCGCCGCTTCAAGCGCTACGCTGGCGGCGGCGCATTGGCTCACTACCTCCACGGTACGCGCATCGGCGTGTTGGTGGCCTACAGCGGCGATGAGGTCGCAGCCAAGGACGTGGCGATGCATGTCGCGGCGATGAAGCCGGTGTCGCTGGCCAGCAGCGAGGTGCCTGCAGAGTTGATCGAACGCGAGCGTCGGGTGGCCGCAGAAAAGGCTGCTGAAGACGCCGCCACGGCGGTCGCCGCAGGCAAGCCGGCGCAGTCGCCCGAGATCGTGTCCAAGCGCGTCGAAGGATCGGTGCAGAAGTACCTCAAAGAGGTGTCCTTGCTGAATCAGAGCTTTGTCAAGAACGACAAGCAGACGGTGGAGCAGATGCTCAAAGAGAAAGCCACTCAGATCGAGGGCTTCACGCTGTACGTGGTGGGTGAGGGCATCGAGAAGAAGAGCGACGACTTTGCTGCCGAGGTGGCTGCCCAAGTGGCTGCTGCCAAGGCACAGTGATTGCGCGCAGCGTGATCGGCGCTGGCCAGCACTTGGCCAGACCACCAGCGTCGCGCCTTACACTGTGGTTTTAGTTCAGGAGTCCTACTGATGCCGGCTTACAAGCGCATCTTGCTCAAGCTGTCGGGCGAGGCTCTGATGGGCGATGATGCTTACGGCATCAACCACGCCACCATCATGCGCATGGTGGGGGAGATCCAGGCCGTCACCCGCACCGGCTGCCAAGTGGCCGTGGTGATTGGCGGCGGCAACATCTTCAGGGGCGTAGCGGGTGGCGCGGTGGGCATGGATCGTGCCACCGCCGACTACATGGGCATGCTCGCCACGGTGATGAACGCCTTGGCCTTGGCCGACGCCATGCGCCAGGTGGGCTTGACGGCGCGCGTGATGTCGGCCATCAATATCGAGCAAGTGGTCGAACCCTACGTTCGACCCAAGGCCTTGCAGTACCTGGAAGAAGGCAAGGTCGTCGTCTTCGGCGCAGGCACTGGCAATCCGTTTTTCACCACCGACACGGCAGCGGCCTTGCGAGGGGCAGAGATCGGCGCCCAGGTGGTGTTGAAAGCGACCAAGGTGGACGGTGTCTACACGGCTGACCCCAACAAGGACAGCAGCGCCACGCGCTACAGCCGCATTTCTTTCGACGATGTGATCGCCCAGAATCTGAAAGTGATGGACGCTACCGCTTTTGCGTTGTGCCGCGACCAGAATTTGCCGATCAAGGTGTTCAGCATCTTCAAGCCTGGCGCGCTGCAGCGTGTGGTGCAAGGCGAAGACGAAGGCACCTTGGTGCACGTTTGAGGAGACCCCCTGAGCATGAGCAACGAAGAGATTTATCAGACGGCCGAACAGAAGATGGGCAAGTCTCTGGAGGCCTTCAAGGGCGAATTGCAGAAGATTCGCACCGGGCGTGCCCACCCAGGGATCCTGGACCAGGTACAGGTCGACTATTACGGTTCGATGTTGCCGATCAGCCAGGTGGCCAACGTGAGCTTGCTGGACGCCCGCACGATCAGCGTGCAGCCCTGGGAGAAGGGCATGGCCGCGAAGATCGAAAGAGCGATCCGTGAATCTGATCTGGGCCTGAACCCATCAGCCCAGGGCGAGTTGCTGAGGGTGCCGATGCCGGCGTTGACCGAAGAGCGCCGCAAGGAGCTGACCAAGGTGGTGAAGCACGCCGGCGAAGACGCCAAGATTGCCGCGCGCTCTGTGCGCCGAGAGGCCAATGAGCAGTTGAAGAAGCTGCTGAAGGACAAGGAGCTCAGCGAAGACGACGAGCGCCGCGGGCAGGATGAGATCCAGCGCCTGACCGACCGGGCGGTCGCCGAGGTGGACCGTCTGGTACAGGGCAAAGAAGCCGAGGTGATGGCGATTTGAAGCCCCAGGACCTTCGCGGTTTCGGCTCGATGAATGCTGATGTCTGACTTACCCCAGTCTGCTGCGACGGGTGCAAACCTGGCTGCCCAACGTAGCGACGATCTCATCGTGCCGGCGCATGTGGCGGTGGTCATGGATGGCAATGGGCGCTGGGCTCGCCAGCGCTTCATGCCGCGCTTTTATGGCCACAAGCAAGGTGTGGAGGCGCTGGTGCGCGCGGTCAACAGCTTTGCTGACCGCGGCGTGCAGTACCTGACCGTGTTTGCCTTCTCGTCCGAAAACTGGAAGCGACCCGCAGAAGAAGTCAATGGTCTGATGGGTTTGGTGTTGGTGGCGGTGTCCAAGTACCTGAGCAAGTTGACGGCGGATGGTGTGCGGGTGCGCATCATCGGTGACCGCGTGGGCGTGCCTGACAAGCTGCGCTGGGCCTGCGAGCAGGCCGAGTCTTCGACGGCACACAACCAGCGCATCACCTTGACGGTGGCTTTCAACTACGGCGGTCGCTGGGACATGGTGCAGGCTTGCCGTCAGGCCATCATTCAAGGCAAGGCTCCTGAAGAAGTGGATGAAGCCTGGCTGATATCGCAGATGGCCATGTCCTTTGCACCCGACCCCGATCTGTTCATCCGTACGGGTGGAGAAATGCGCATCAGCAACTTTCTGCTGTGGCAATCGGCCTACGCCGAGTTCTTTTTCACCGATTGCCTGTGGCCCGACTTTGGCGACAAAGAGATCGATGCCGCGTTGGCGGCCTTCGCGCGGCGCGAGCGGCGTTTTGGTGGTATCCAGAGTGCCTCAGAGCAAAGTGTCAACGGGCGACACGCTGTATCCGGCTCAGCGCAGATGGAAGGCAACGGCACACGCGTTTACAGGCTGGCCGGCACCCAGCCCACACCCGTGCAGACCCCCTCGGCCATCGTCGAACCTGCGAGCCGATGAGGGGCCATGCTCAAACAAAGGATCATCACCGCGCTGGCGCTCGTGGGCTTGTTGGTCGCTGCCTTGGCAATCGACAATCCCTTGCCCTTTGCTTTGGTCACCCTGTTCCTGACTGCTGCTGCCGGCTGGGAGTGGGTGAGCCTGAATCAGGGCGGCAAGGTCGTCTCAGTCTTGCTGGGCATAGTGGTGGCCGCAGTGGGCCTGCCGGCACTGCTGGCGGGCTGGAAAACCGAAGCACCCGTGGGTTTGTGGTGGCTGGCGGTGGCCTTGTGGGGGGTCGGCGGTTTTTTTGCGCTGCACAGCGGCCCCGCTGCCTGGCCCAGCCTGCCCAAGCCGGTGCGCTGGACCCTGGGTCTGGTGGCCTTGTGCTTGACCTGGTTGGCCCTTTTACAGGCGCGCGCCATCGGCATCAACTACTTGTTGTCGGTGTTTTGCCTGGTATGGATGGCCGATGTCGCGGCTTACTTTGGCGGACGCGCTTTTGGCAAGCGCAAGCTGGCACCCTCGATCAGCCCTGGCAAAAGCTGGGAAGGTGTCTGGTCGGGCATGCTGGGCGTGCTGCTGCTGGCGCTCTTGTGGATGTGGCTCGACAGCCGCTTCACATTCGACAGCGACAGCGTGTTCACGCGGCTGCAGCACTCGCTGGGCTGGCTTCTTTGCGCCATCGCGCTGCTGGCGCTGTGCGGACTGAGCGTGGTGGGCGACTTGCTCGAATCGCTGGTCAAACGTGCGGCTGGCGCCAAGGACAGCAGCCGCCTGTTGCCGGGTCACGGTGGCGTGCTGGACCGGATCGATGCCCTGTTGCCGGTGCTGCCTGCGGCCATGGCGCTGATCACCCTGGGGGCAGGATGACGAGCCCTGCATCGGCTGTTCCCGTGGGTCGCCAGCGCCTGGCTGTTCTGGGCTCCACCGGCTCCATTGGTTGCAGCACACTGGAGGTGGTCGCCAGGCACCCGGACCGCTTTGAGGTCGTTGGGCTCAGTGCCTTCCACAGAGTCGATCTGTTGCTGGCGCAATGCCGCCAGTTCAGACCCCGGCTGGCGCTGCTGCCCGATGAAGCCAAGGCACGCCGGTTGCGAGAGGCGCTGGCCCTGCACGGTGTGGCCACAGAGGTGCGCAGTGGAGCGCAGGCGCTGTGCGAGTTGGCGTCTGCGGCGGAGGTGGACACCGTGATGGCCGCCATCGTGGGCGCCGCCGGCTTGCCGGCGTGCATGGCTGCTGCTGCTGCCGGCAAGCGGCTGCTGCTGGCCAACAAGGAAGCGCTGGTGGTGGGCGGTGGCGTGTTCATGCAGGCCGTGCGTGACGGCGGTGCCACCTTGTTGCCGATCGACAGCGAGCACTCGGCGATATTCCAGTGCTTGCCCGAGGATCCCTCCACCTGGGCTCGGCGCGTCGACCATATCGTTTTGACGGCCAGCGGTGGGCCCTTTCGCCAGCGTGACCATGATTCTCTGCACCTGGTCACGCCGGAGCAGGCGGTGGCGCATCCGAACTGGGTCATGGGCCGCAAGATCTCGGTCGACTCGGCCACGATGATGAACAAGGCGCTGGAAGTGATCGAAGCGCGCTGGCTGTTTGCTTTGCAGCCCGAGGACATTCGGGTGGTGATTCATCCACAGAGCATCATCCACTCGATGGTGGTCTGCAAAGACAGTTCTGTGTTGGCGCAGTTGGGCACGCCGGACATGAAGGTCCCAATCGCCTATGGTTTGGCCTACCCCGAGCGCATCGATGCCGGCGCCCAGCGGCTGGACTTCAATACTTTGCAATCGCTGAGCTTCGAAGCGGCGCAGCCGCAACGCTTTCCCGGCCTCTTTCTGGCCTGGGACGCGCTGCGTGCGCCCGAGGGCACGACGGCTGTGCTCAACGCTGCCAATGAAGTGTCGGTGGCTGCGTTTCTGCATGGAACCATCCCCTTCACGGCGATTCACAAGGTCAACGCTGACACACTCGAAGGCGTGCGGCCTGATCTGGGCCTCAACCCGAACCTGGACGATTTGCTCGAACTGGACCGCCGGGCCCGGGACTTTGCCAAGCGCAGCATCCAGGGCTTGAAACGCTGATGCGCTGGACCTCTTGTTTGTTGGAGCGGCGGCTCAGCCCCGCAGCCCGTCAGCCCCTGCCCATATGATCACTACTCTCCTGGCCTTCTTGCTGACCCTGGGCGTCCTGGTGGTCATCCACGAGTACGGCCACTACCGTGTGGCGCTGGCCTGCGGAGTCAAGGTGCTTCGCTTTTCGGTCGGTTTCGGACGCGTGTTGTGGCGCCGCCAGGCCACGCCCGACAGCACCGAGTTCGTGCTCTGCGCCCTGCCTCTGGGTGGTTATGTACGCATGTTGGACGAGCGTGAAGGCAATGTACCGGCCGCCATGCTGGATCAGGCCTTCAACCGCAAGAGCCTGCGCCAGCGCACCGCCATCGTGGCCGCTGGCCCTTTGGCCAATCTCTTGTTGGCGGTGCTGCTGTTTGCTGCCGCGCACTGGATCGGTATCGAGGAGCCCAAGGCGCTGATGGCGCCGCCCCCTGCGGCCAGCCTGGCGGCACAGGCCGGCTTGCGCGGCGGTGACTGGATACGGGCGGCTTCTCAGGGCGAAGACGAAAGCTGGGTCGAGCTGCAATCCGTGTCTGATCTGCGCTGGCAGTTGACGCAGTCGGCGATGCAGCGCGGTCGGCTGCAGTTGCAAGTGACGGATCGGGACGGCCGAGGCTCACGAAGCTTGACGGTGGACTTCAGCGGCATCGATCCGCGGGAGGTCGATGCGGGCTTTGTACGCAAGGCCGGTTTTGGCAGTTCGGCCAGCGAGCCCGTGTTGGGCGAAGTCAGGGCAGGTGGGCCAGCGGCACAGGCTGGCTTGCAGCCGGGCGACCGCGTGTTGAGCATCGACGGCCAGGCCATCGACGACGGCAATCTGGTCGTCAGGGCCGTACGCGCCTCGGTGGTGGAGGGCCAGGCCCGCGCGCAACTGTGGCGTGTTCAGAGGTCTGGGCAGGTGCTTGAGCTGCAAGTGCAACCCCGCGTGGTCACCGAGGGCAAGCAGTCCTTTGGCCGCATCGACGCGGTGCCTGGCCAAGCCCCCGAGATGGTGACGGTCCAGCTCGGGCCCTGGGAAGGTTTGCAAAGGGGCATCACACGCACCTGGGATTTGAGCGTGCTGACCGTGCAGATGTTGGGCCGCATGCTGATTGGCGAGGCGTCGCTGAAGAACCTCAGCGGGCCGATCACGATTGCTGATTTCGCCGGCCAGTCCATTGCGCAGGGTCTGCCTTACTATCTCGGCTTTCTGGCGCTGGTCAGCGTCAGTCTGGGGGTGCTGAACCTGCTGCCGCTGCCGATGCTCGATGGTGGCCATTTGATGTACTACATTTTCGAAGCCATCACCGGCCGTCCCGTCTCCGATTTGTGGCTGGCCCGGTTGCAGCGCGGGGGTATCGCTGTCTTGCTGATGATGATGTCTGTCGCCCTCTTCAACGACGTGGCCCGCCTGCTGGGTCTGCACTGATTCCCATGTTCCTTGCTCCATTGTTTGGGCCTTCGCGCCCCGCGGTGTCCCTGTGCGCGGCCGCCCTGGCCTGTGCTGCGGCCTGGCCCGCCTGGGCCGTGCAGCCCTTTGTCATCAAGGACATCCGCGTCGAGGGCCTGCAGCGCACAGACCCCGGGACGGTATTCGCCGCCCTGCCGTTTCGGATTGGCGACACCTACACCGACGACAAAGGCGCCGCCGCGTTGCGGGCCTTGTTCGCCACGGGTCTGTTCAAGGACGTGCGGGTCGAGATCGAAGGCGAAGTACCGATCATCATTGTCGAAGAGCGCAGCATCATCGCCGCCATCAGCTTTGTGGGGCTGAAAGAGTTCGACAAGGATCCGCTGACCAAGTCTTTGCGTGAAGCCGGCATTGGCGAAGGGCTGCCTTTCGACCGCGCCTTGATCGACCGCGCAGAGCAGGAGATCAAGCGCCAGTACCTCAGCCGCAGCCTGTACGGTGCAGAAGTCGTGACCACCGTGACGCCGCTCGAGCGCAACCGCGTCAACGTCACCTTCACGATGACCGAGGGGGACGCAGCGCGCATCAGCGACATCCGCATCGTGGGCAATACGGTGTTTGATCAATCGACCCTGATGCAACTGCTGGAGCTGACACCTTCGGGCTGGTTCACCTGGTACAGCAAGAGCGATCGCTACTCACGCAGCAAGCTCAACGCCGATCTGGAAAAGCTGCGTGCTTACTACGTCAACCGTGGCTATCTCGAGTTTGCGATCGAGTCGACCCAGGTCACGATCTCGCCTGACAAGCAGACCATCTCGGTGGCGATTTCAGTGCGTGAAGGCCAGCCTT
This sequence comes from Burkholderiales bacterium, assembly GCA_038324515.1. Lineage (GTDB taxonomy): Bacteria > Pseudomonadota > Gammaproteobacteria > Burkholderiales > Burkholderiaceae_C > Rubrivivax. Next base: position 9,155 of record JBBQIB010000009.1, on the reverse strand, counting down.
ACAACGTGGTGGCCGTGCGGCTTGAGGGCGACTACCTGGGCAAGGAAGAAGAGTTTCGCAGCCTGGTGTTGCTCAGGCCAGGGCAGCCCTATCAGGGCGATGCGGTGACCGAAACCGCACGCCGCTTTCAGGATCGCTTTGGTCTGTATGGCTATGCCTTCGCCCGCATCGAGCCCAGGCCCGAGGTCGATCGTGCCACTGGCCAGGTTTCGGTGGTCTTTGCTGCAGCGCCGCAACGCCGTGTCTATGTGCGCCGCATCGAAGTCGCGGGCAACACCCGCACGCGTGACGAAGTGGTGCGACGCGAGTTCAGGCAACTCGAGTCGGCCTGGTACGACGGGGGCTTGATCAAGCTGTCCAAAGCCAGGGTGGACCGGCTGGGCTACTTCGAAGAGATCGACATCGAGACCAACGAAGTACCAGGCGCACCCGACCAGGTCGATCTGGTGGTCAACATCAAGGAAAAGCCCACCGGCAACCTGCAACTGGGTGCAGGTTATTCGAATGCCGAGAAACTGACCTTCAACGCCGCCATCCGTCAGGACAACGCCTTTGGCTCGGGCAGGAGCCTGGGCCTGGAGGTCAACACCAGCCGCTTCCAGCGCACCCTGGTGCTGAACACCACCGATCCGTACTTTACGGTCGACGGCATCTCGATGTCGGTGGATGCGTATTACAGAACCAGCCGGCCGGTCAACTATCTCGGTGACTCGTACGAACTGCGCACACCCGGGGCCAAGGTTTCCTTTGGCGTGCCGTTTTCGGAGTTCGACACCGTTTTCATGGGCCTGGGTTGGGAGCGCACCGAACTCGGTACTTCGGTCGGCTTGCCGCTTGCGTGGCTGAACTACCGTGCGCTGTACGGCAACACCACCGATGCCTTTTCGCTCACTGCGGGCTGGGCACGCGACGGGCGCGACAGCCTGCTGGTGCCCACCGCCGGCCGCTACCAGCGGGCGCTGTTCGAGTGGAGCTTTGCCGGGCAGGTGCGTTACCTGAAGACCAATCTGCAATACCAGGAGTACTGGCAGCTGCCCTTTCGGCTGACTTTGGGTGTCAACGCCGAGGTGGGTCTGGGCCAGGGTCTGAATGGCCAGCCTTTTCCGGTCTTCAAGTTCTTCAGCGGCGGCGGACTGGGCAGCGTACGGGTCTTCGAACAAGGCTCACTGGGCACCATCGATCCGACCGGAGCCTATCTGGGTGGAGCCAAGAAGTTCAACTTCAACAGTGAGTTGTACTTCCCGGTGCCGGGCACGGGCAACGACCGCTCGTTTCGCATCTTCGCCTTTGCCGACACCGGCAACGTGTGGCGTGAAGACGAACCGATCCGCGCTTCGTCGTTGCGCGCGTCCGCCGGCTTGGGTCTGAGCTGGATTTCGCCCGTGGGGCCTTTGAAACTCAGTTGGGGCCGGCCTTTGCGTGCTGAGCGCAACGATAGAATCCAACGCTTCCAATTCCAGATCGGTACTGCGTTTTGATGAATCAGACATTTCGCCGGCTGTTGCCGGTTGCACTCGCGCTCGCCGCGGTGTTGAGCCTGGCCCTGGTGGCTCCCGCATCGGCGCAAGAGCTGAAGATCGGCTACGTCAGCACCGAGCGTGTACTGCGCGAGGCGGCGCCCGCCAAGGCTGCGCAGACCAAACTTGAGACGGAGTTCAGCAAACGTGAACGCGAGCTGGTCGATGCAGGCGCGAGGCTCAAGGCTGCGGCCGACAAGCTGGAGAAAGACAACCCCACCTTGTCGCCCAGCGAACAGGCCAGACGCCAGCGTGAGTTGATCGAGCAAGAGCGTGATCTGCAGCGCAAGCGCCGCGAGTTCCAGGAAGACCTGAACCAGCGCCGCAACGAAGAACTGGCCGCAGTGGTCGAGCGCGCCAACCGCGTCATCAAGCAGATTTTCGACAGCGAGAAGTACGACCTGATCCTGCAAGAGGTGGTTTTTGCCGGGCCCCGGGTGGATATCACCGACAAGGTCATCCGGGTGCTCAACGCCCCGGCTGCGCCTGCCAGGTAAGCCAGGGTGGGCGTCTTCACAGGCGCCCCAGAAGTGGCAGCGCGCTTGGGCGATCTGGCACGCGAAATCGGCGGCGAACTGATCGGCTCGCCCGAGCGCGTCGTCACCCGCATCGCAGCGCTGCACGATGCAGACGCCCACAGCATCGGATTCGTCGCAAGCGCGCGGTTTGCAGCGCGGCTGCAGGATTGCCGCGCCGGCTGCTTGATCATCGCGCCAGCATGGCGCGAACAGGCCTTGGCTTGGGCCATCACTCAAGCTTCCGCGGCTGCTGGCTCATGCCCGGTGGTTGGCCAGGTGGCGACTGAGGTGGCGACTGAGGCGGCGTCACTGATCGTTTGCGATGATCCCTATCTGGCCTACGCCCGGCTCAGCCAGTGGTGGCAGCAGCACAGGGCCGCGCCCGTGGCTGCAGGCGTTCACGCCCATGCCCTGATCGAAGAAGGTGCGACCATTCACGCCAGCGCTTCGGTAGGGCCGTTTGCCTTCGTCGCCCGTGGCGCAAGCATCGGTGCCCACGCCGTCGTGGGCTCGCACAACCACATCGGCGCTGGTGCGCAACTGGGTGAGGGCACCGTACTCAAGCCACGTGTCAGCCTGCTTGAAGCCTGTGTTCTTGGCGCCGGCTGCATCGTGCACAGCGGCGCCGTGATCGGCGCCGACGGCTTCGGCTTTGCACCCGACCAGGGCCGCTGGGTCAAGATTGAGCAGCTGGGGGCGGTGTGGATCGGCGATTCTGTGGAGATCGGCGCCAACACCTGCATCGACCGCGGCGCGCTGGACGACACGCTGATCGAAGAAGGCGTGAAGATCGACAACCTGGTGCAGATCGCGCACAACGTGCGGGTGGGTGCGCACACGGCTTTTGCCGGCAAGGCCGGCGTCGCGGGCAGTGCGCGCATCGGCAAATACTGCACCATTGGCGGCGCGGCTTCGATCCTGGGGCACCTGGAATTGGCTGACCATGTGCACATCACCGCCTGCACCGTGGTCAGCCGCTCGATACGCAAGAGCGGCCTGTACAGTGGCTCGTTTCCGTTCGACGACAATGCATCGTGGGAAAAAAACGCTGCTACGCTGCGGCAACTGCACACGCTGCGTGATCGGCTGCGAGCGCTCGAGAGAAAGAACAAAGAATCTTGATGGACATCCAATACATCCTGCGCAAGCTGCCGCACCGCTACCCTTTCTTGTTGGTCGACAGGGTGCTGGAGATAGAGAAAAACGTGCGCATCAAGGCACTGAAGAACGTCAGCATCAACGAGCCCTACTTTCCGGGCCACTTCCCGGTGCGGCCGGTGATGCCTGGGGTGTTGATGCTCGAGGCTCTGGCGCAGACAGCGGCGCTGCTGTCCTTCGGGTCGCTCGACGAGGAGCCGGATGACGACACCGTGGTCTATTTCGCAGGGGTGGACCACGCACGCTTCAAGCGCCCCGTGGTGCCGGGCGACCAGCTGATCCTGGAAGCCACCATCGACCGCGCCAAGGCTGGCATCTACCGTTACAAGACCCGAGGCACGGTGGACGGCCTGTTGGCCGTTGAAGCCGAGCTGATGTGCACGATGCGCAAGGTGGTTTGAAGCGATGGCGCGGGTGCATGCCACTGCGGTTGTGGACGCCACCGCAGAACTGGACGCCGAGGTACAGATCGGGCCCTATGCAGTGATCGGCCCCGGCGTGGTCATTGGTGCCGGCACGCATGTGGGCGCACATTGCGTGATCGAAGGCCCCACGCGCATCGGCCGCGACAACCACATCTACCCGCACGCGGCGCTGGGCGCCGCACCGCAGGACATGAAGTACCGAAACGAGCCGACCGCGTTGCACATTGGAGAACGCAACACGATCCGCGAGTTCTGCACCTTCAACCGCGGCACGGTGCAAGACGGCGGTGTGACACGCGTGGGCAACGACAACTGGATCATGGCTTATGTACACCTGGCACACGATGTGCAGCTGGGCAGCCACACGGTGTTGGCCAACAACGCCACGTTGGCTGGCCATGTGCATGTGGGTGATTGGGCCATCATTGGCGGGCTGACGGGGGTGCACCAGTTTTGCAGCATCGGCGCGCATGCGATGGTGGGCTTCCAAAGTCATGTCTCGCAAGACGTGCCGCCTTGCATGACGGTGTCGGGCAACCCGCTGCGTGTGCACGGCGTCAACCTGGAAGGCTTGCGCAGGCGCGGCTTTTCGGCCGAGCGCTTGTTGCAGGCCAAGCACATGCACCGGCTGCTCTATCGCAGCCAGCTGAGCCTGGAGCAGGCTCGCGAAGCCATCGCCGCCTTGTTGCAGCCGGCAGGTGAGCAGGCTGAAGTACTTGCGGATGCACGTACGGTTGCATTGACGGATGCGGATGCGGACGCGGCCGCGGATGCGGATGCGGATGCGGATGCAGCGACCGCCGCGCACGTTGAGGCGCAGGCTGACGTGCAACTCCTGCTTGACTTTCTGGCCGGCGCGCGGCGCGGCATCGTGCGCTGAATCGATGCTTTTGCCGGGGGTCGCAGATCTGAAGCTGGCGATGGTGGCAGGCGAGACTTCGGGTGACATGCTGGCAGCATCGTTGCTGCCGGGTTTGCGTCAGCGCTGGCCAGGTCTGCAGGCTCAGGGCATCGGTGGCCCGCAGATGCGTCAGCAAGGCTTTGAGGCCTGGTGGCCCAGCGACAAACTGGCGGTGCGTGGTTATGTCGAAGTGCTGCGGCACTACCGCGAGATCGCGGGCATCCGAGACGCCTTGGCCATCAGGCTGCTGCAGCACCCCCCCAGCGCTTTTTTGGGTGTGGATGCACCGGACTTCAATCTGGGCCTGGAAGCACGGCTGAAGGCCGCTGGTATCAAGACGCTGCACTTCATCTGCCCATCGATCTGGGCCTGGCGAGGTGGCCGCGCGGCCATGATGGCGCGCAGCGTGGACCATGTGTTGTGCCTGTTCCCTTTCGAGCCTGAATTGCTGCGTGCGCACGGCGTGGCAGCCACCTATGTCGGGCACCCGCTGGCGGACTCGATCCCGCTGCTGGTGCCGCGCGAGCAAGCGCGCCAGGAGCTGGGGCTGAGCCTGCAAGAGCCTGTGGTGGCGATTCTTCCCGGCAGTCGTCGTTCAGAGATTGAGACCATCGCGCCGCACTTCTTGCAAGCTGCCGCCAGGCTGCACAAGTTACGGCCCGAGCTGCGTTTTGTGCTGCCGGTGGCGCCGGGCTTGCAGCCGCTGCTGCAGCCGCTGGTGGACCAGCACGCGCAGGGCTTGCCCTTGCAGGTGCTGCAGGGCCGGGCGCAGACGGCTCTGGCGGCTTGTGATTTGACCCTGATCGCCAGCGGCACTGCCACGCTGGAAGCGGCGCTGTTCAAGCGGCCGATGGTGATCGGCTACAACATGAACGCCATCAGCTGGCAGATCATGAAGCGCATGCGCTACCAGCCTTGGGTGGGCCTGCCCAACATCCTGTGCAGAGAGTTTGTGGTGCCCGAGCTGCTGCAGGACCAGTGTCGGGCCGAGCCGCTGGCCCGGGCCGTCATCGGCTTGCTGGACGATGCGCCCAGGCGCGAACGTCTGGTCTCGCGCTTCGAAGAGCTTCACCACCTGCTGCGCCGCGATACGGCCCAGGCTGCTGCCGATGCCATCGCGCAAGTCCTTCAAGCTTGAACAACTGGGCCCCGCCTGGGCCGCGCCCGGGTTGGTGGCTGGGGTGGACGAAGCCGGCCGTGGCCCTTTGGCCGGGCCCGTGGTCGCTGCTGCGGTGATCCTGGACCCGCGCCGACCGATCATGGGCTTGGCCGATTCGAAGCTGATGAGCGAGAAGCGCAGGCTGCTGCTGGCCGATCAGATCAAGGACAAGGCCTTGTGTTTTCACGTTGCGAGCGCCAGCGTTGAAGAGATCGACCAGCTCAACATCCTGCAGGCCTCCCTGTTGGCCATGCAACGCGCCGTGCGCGGCTTGCGCCTGTTGCCGCGCCGCGTGGTGGTGGACGGCAACCGCTTGCCGGTGCTGCCGATGCTGACGGCGGCGGTGGTCAAGGGCGACAGCAAGGTGGCGGCCATCTCTGCAGCATCGATTCTGGCCAAGGTGCATCGCGATGCCTTGTGCCTCGATCTGCACCGGAGCTTTCCCGACTACGGTTTTGACAGCCACAAAGGCTACCCGACGGCAGCGCACTTGCAGGCTTTGATGCGCAGCGGCCCGTGCCAGGCGCACCGGCGCAGCTTTGCCCCCGTGCGCCTGGTATTGGTGCGTCAAGCCACGGTGGATCTGGTGCAGGAGCTACCTGCGCAAGCCCTGGCGACGGAGTCTTCGAGCTCTTCTGTGGCGTCCCCGTTGTCCGGCGCCGCATGATGAGCGCCCCAGGCCGACCACAAGCGTCGTCCGCCCCCAGAGAGGGTCAAAAATAGTGGCAACGCGACATGCTCTTGGGAGCAGCGCTGCAGCGCTGCCGGTGCTGATCAGCGCACGCCAGAACCCATTGTTGGTGCGCGTGCGTCGATTGGCCAGAGATCCTGCCGCTTACCGCAAGGCTGGCCAGGTCTGGCTGGAAGGTGAGCATTTGTGCAGCGCCTTGCTGTTGCGCGGTGGCCAGGCTGCGCAGGCCTTGGTCAGCGAAAGCGCCTGGCAGTCGCAGCCGCTGCGCGCACTGGCGCAAGCCGCTGCCAAAGTGGCGCTGCTGCCTGACGAGTTGTTCGATAGTCTGAGCCCGCTGGGATCGGCAGCCGGGCTGGCTTTTCTGTACGAACTGCCCGAACTTGCGCCCATTGCGCCACGGCTGCCGACCCTGGTACTTGACCGGGTGCAGGACGCCGGCAACGTGGGCAGCATCTTGCGCAGTGCTGCAGCCTTGGGCATAGCGCAAGTGCTCAGCCTGAGTGGCAGCGCTGCGCTTTGGTCACCCAAGGTGTTGCGCGCTGGCATGGGCGCGCACTTCGGGCTGCGCTTGCTGGAAGGTCTGGACGCGGCGGATGTTGCGGGTCTGGATTTGCCACTGCTTGCCGCCAGCGCCCACGCCGGCACGCCGTTGCCGTCGACCCGGCTGCCTTGGCCCTGCGCCTGGGTGCTGGGCCACGAAGGGCAGGGGGTGTCGGAAGCTCTGCTGCGTCTGTGCAGCATGCAGGTATCCATCCCGCAGCCGGGTGGCGAAGAATCCTTGAACGTCAGTGCCGCTGCAGCGATCTGCTTGTACGAGTCGGCGCGGCAAAGGATGGATCAGACGGCTGCAACGTAGCTTGCGGGTGCGCGCGAGGTGAGCAGTCCAGCTGTCCAGCATTTCAGCAGTTCAGCAGTCCAGCAGTCCAAGCCCGACAGCCAGGAGGGTCAGTCAGTAAACCAGTCGGTCGGGCCGCAGATCCCGCAGAATCGTGGTGGCGATCTCTTCGATCGACTTGTGCGTCGATGACAACCAGGAAATGCCTTCACGGCGCATCATCGCTTCGGCCTCGTTGACTTCGAAGCGGCAGTTCGCGAGTGCGGCATATTTGCTGCCGGGTCGCCGCTCGTTGCGTATCTGCGCCAGGCGCGTGGGGTCGATGGTCAGCCCAAAACACTTGCGCTTGAGACCTGACAAAGCACTGGGCATGCGCCCGCGGTCAAAGTCTTCAGGGATCAGCGGGTAATTGGCGGCCTTGATGCCATGTTGCATCGCCAGATACAGCGAGGTCGGCGTCTTGCCGCTGCGGCTGACACCCAGGAGGATCACATCGGCCAGGTCCAGGTTGCGTGAGCTCTGGCCATCATCATGGGCCAGCGAGAAATTGATGGCTTCGATGCGCTCGCTGTATTCCTGGCTGTGGCTGGCGTCTGAAAAGCGCCCGACCCGGTGGTTGCTCTTGACGCCGAATTCGGCCTCCAGGGGCTCCACAAAGCTGCGAAACATGTCAAGCACCAAGCCGCGACAGCGCTCGCTGGTCAGGATCGCCCGCACTTCGTCGTTGACCAGCGTGATGAAGATCACCGGCCGTTTGCCTTCGTTGTCGGCGGTGTCGTTGATCTCGTCCAGCACCTTCTTGGCCTTCTCGATGCTGTCGATGAAAGGCCGACGAATATGGCGGTGTTTGGACGGGAACTGGGCCAGGATCGAGTTGCCGAAGGTCTCGGCCGTGATGCCGGTGCCATCCGAGACAAAGAACACGGTACGTTCAGGCATGGGAGTGATTGTTCAGTGGTAAGTAGCGCATCACAGTCATCATAGAGAGGAACTGCCTAGAATCTTGGCTGCTGTTCCGCCCACTGCCCCCTTTGCCCCCTTTGTCCCTATCCCCGACCATGTTGCGCACCAGCACCAACAAAAATCTCCCACGCCTTGGCTTGCGCCAAGGGGGCCTGGCTGCGGAAGCCCGATCTTTCTCACCTCACGGAGCTTCCTTATGTCTTTGGCCCCCCAACCCCTGGCCCCCGTGGCCACCGCTGCGCTGCTGAGCACTTCTGCATCGCTTGAGCACGCGCTTGTAGCGCCCTTAGAGGCGCTGCGCATGACCGATGTGGACACGGTCGGCGGCAAGAATGCGTCGCTGGGCGAGATGATCAACCAGCTCGCCGCGTCTGGCGTGCGTGTTCCTGGCGGTTTTGCCACCACCGCTTTTGCTTTCAGAGAGTTCTTGGCGCATGGGGGTTTGAAAGCGCGTATCCAGGACAAGCTGGCGACGCTGGATACTGAAGACGTGCGTGCGCTGGCCGATGCCGGCAAGCAGATTCGCCAGTGGATCGTTGACACGCCGCTGCCGGATGCGCTGGACGCAGCGGTTCGCGAGCAGTTTGCGCGGCTGTCTGCCAGCAATCCGCAGGCCAGCTTTGCGGTCCGCTCTTCGGCCACTGCAGAAGACATGCCCGACGCTTCGTTTGCCGGCCAGCAAGAGACCTTCCTCAATGTCGTCGGCATCGACGACGTGCTGCACCACATCAAGCTGGTCTTTGCGTCGCTGTACAACGACCGCGCGATCAGCTACCGCGTGCACAAGGGCTACGCCGACACCGAAGTCGCGCTGTCTGCCGGGGTGCAGCGCATGGTGCGCTCGGACCTGGGCTCGGCAGGTGTGGTGTTCACGATCGACACCGAGTCGGGTTTCCCGGATGTGGTGTTCGTGACCTCCAGCTACGGGCTGGGTGAAACCGTGGTGCAGGGTTCGGTCAACCCCGACGAGTTTTATGTGCACAAGCCG
>JBBQIB010000008.1:0-50415 GCA_038324515.1 Burkholderiales bacterium | reverse complement strand
TGTTTTTCGGCTGGGAAGCGGTGGGTCTGGTGAGTTACTTGCTGATCGGTTTCTGGTTCAAGAAGCCGACGGCGATCCAGGCCAACATGAAAGCCTTTCTGGTCAACCGGGTGGGCGACTTCGGCTTCATCCTGGGCATCGGCTTGATCGCGGCCTATGCCGGAACGCTGAACTACGGCGAGGCCTTTGCCAAAGCGCCAGAGTTGGCCAAGCTCAGCTTGCCGGGCACCGACTGGGCGCTGATAACGGTGGCCTGCATTTGCTTGTTCATCGGCGCGATGGGCAAGAGCGCGCAGTTTCCGCTGCATGTCTGGCTGCCCGATTCGATGGAAGGCCCCACACCCATCTCGGCGCTGATCCACGCCGCCACGATGGTCACTGCAGGCATCTTCATGGTGGCGCGCATGAGCCCGCTGTTCGAGCTGTCGGATGTGGCGCTGAACTTCGTGATGGTCATTGGCGCCATCACGGCATTGTTCATGGGCTTTCTGGGCATCATCCAGAACGACATCAAACGCGTGGTGGCTTATTCCACGCTCAGCCAGCTGGGCTACATGACGGTGGCTTTGGGTGCTTCGGCCTATTCGGTCGCGGTGTTTCACCTGATGACGCACGCGTTTTTCAAAGCGCTGTTGTTCTTGGCCGCAGGCAGCGTGATCATCGGCATGCACCACGACCAGGACATCCGCAACATGGGCGGCCTGCGCAAGTACATGCCGATCACCTGGATCACCTGCCTGCTGGGCTCGCTGGCGCTGATCGGCACACCGCTGTTTTCGGGTTTCTACAGCAAAGACGCGATCATCCTGGCGGTCGAGGCCAGCAACTTGCCGGGTACACCCTTTGCCGTCTTTGCGGTGGTGGCGGGTGTGTTTGTGACCGCGTTTTATTCGTTCAGGATGTACTTCCTGGTCTTCCACGGCAAAGAGCGCTTCCACCACAAGCCTTTCCCGCCTGAAGACGACCACGCGCACGACGACCATGGCGGCGCGCAGGGTGATGAGCACCACCACAGCGCGCCGCAAGAGTCCTCATGGGTCATCACCGCGCCGCTGATCCTGTTGGCCATTCCCTCGGTGTTGATCGGCTTCATGACGATTCAGCCGCTGCTCTTTGGCGACTTCCTCAAAGACGCGATCTTTGTGGATGCGGCCAAGCACCCGGCGATGGCTGAACTGACAGAGTTCTTCCAAGGCTCGGCAGCGATGGCGCTGCACGGCCTGCAGACTTTGCCGTTCTGGCTGGCGCTGGCCGGTGTGGTGACGGCCTGGTGGTTCTATTTGAAGCAGCCAGCGATTCCTGCTGCCATTGCACGCACCTTCTGGCCGCTGGTCCGCTTGCTGGAAAACAAGTACTACCTGGACGCCTTCAATGAGAGGGTGCTGGCTGCAGGCGCGCGCATGCTGGGCACCGGCTTGTGGAAAGGCGGCGACCAGGCCGTCATCGATGGCGCCGTCAACAACGCCGCCAGAGCCGTGGGTGGGCTCGGCGGCCTCGTCAGGCAACTGCAGACCGGGCGCCTATACACCTATGCGCTGGTCATGTTGCTCGGCATCTTTGCCTTGCTGACCTGGCAGTTGTGGCCGTTCTTCATGGAGCAGGCTGCACGATGAGTCTTCAGTCAGCAGGTCGGGTGGGGGCGGCCCCGGCGATTCACCTCGCAAGAAAGAACAACAAATGGGTTTGCTGAGCATCGCGATCTGGCTGCCGATCGCCTTTGGCGTGCTGCTGCTCGCAATCGGACGCGAGCAGCAAAGAGGCATCACACGCGCCATTGCGCTGACCGGTGCGGTGGCTTCTTTTGTCGCCACCTGGCCGCTGATCAGCCGCTTTGACACCCGCACGGCGGCGATGCAGTTCGTCGAGAAGATGCCCTGGATCGAGCGCTTCAACATGCATTACCACCTGGGTGTGGACGGCCTGTCGATGTGGTTTGTGCCGCTCACCGCTTTCATCACCGTGGTGGTGGTGATTGCGGCCTGGGAAGTGGTGACCGAGCGGGTGGCGCAGTACATGGGCGCTTTTCTGATCCTCAGCGGCTTGATGATCGGCGTCTTCTCGTCGCTCGACGGCATGCTGTTTTATGTCTTCTTCGAAGCCACCTTGATCCCGATGTACATCATCATCGGTGTCTGGGGTGGGCCCAACCGGGTCTATGCGGCGTTCAAGTTTTTCTTGTACACGCTGCTCGGCTCGCTGTTGATGCTGATCGCGCTGGTGTACCTGTACTTCAAGAGCGGCGGCAGTTTTGACATCCTCACCTGGCACAAGCTGCCGCTGCCGCTGAACGCGCAGACGCTGCTGTTCTTTGCCTTCTTTGCTGCATTCAGCGTCAAGGTGCCGATGTGGCCGGTGCACACCTGGCTGCCCGATGCGCACGTCGAAGCACCCACGGGCGGCTCGGTGGTGCTGGCCGCCATCATGCTCAAGCTGGGTGCTTATGGCTTCTTGCGTTTTTCGATGCCGATTGCGCCCGACGCTGCGCGTGAGTTTGATTGGCTGATGATCACGCTCAGCCTGGTTGCTGTGCTGTACATCGGCTTGGTGGCGCTGGTGCAGCAAGACATGAAAAAGCTGGTGGCTTACAGCTCGATCGCCCACATGGGTTTTGTGACCCTGGGGTTCTTCATGTTCAATGAGCTGGGTGTGGCGGGCGGCATCGTGCAGATGGTCAGCCACGGCTTTGTCTCCGGCGCGATGTTCTTGTGCATCGGCGTGTTGTACGACCGTGTGCACTCCAGGGAGATCTCATCCTACGGCGGTGTCGCCAACACGATGCCCAAGTTTGCCGCCTTTGCCGTGCTGTTCGCGATGGCCAATGCCGGCTTGCCCGGCACTGCTGGGTTTGTGGGCGAATGGATGGTGATCCTGGGCGCGGTCCAATTCAACTTCTGGATCGGGGCGCTGGCGGCCACGACCTTGGTCTTTGGCGCCGCCTACACCTTGTGGATGGTCAAGCGGGTCTACTTCGGTGAGGTGGCCAACGACGATGTGCGCGGCTTGACGGACATCAATGGCCGCGAGTTTTTCATGCTGTCGTTGCTGGCCATTGCGGTGTTGTGGATGGGCCTGTATCCCAAGCCCTTCACTGACGTCATGAACGTGTCGGTGGCTGAGCTGCTCAAGCACGTGGCGCTGTCCAAAATCCAGTGAACGGCGAACCCACATGCAGACGATGACCGAAATGAACTGGACCGTGCTGGCGCCGGAGATCTGGCTGTTGATTGCCTCCTGCGTGGTGCTGCTGGCCGACCTGTTTGTGGTCGACAAGCAGCGCCGGCCCACGCTGTGGATGACGCAGTTGACGATTGCCGGCTTTGCCGTCCTGCACTTGCTGGGGCACCAGAGCGGGCAGACCGTGTACGGCTACGGCGGCATGGTGGTGGTCGACCCGATGGGCCACCTGCTGGCCGTGTTTGCAGCGCTGGCGATGATGGTCACGCTGGCCTACGCGCAGCCCACGCTGGCCGATCGCGACATGCTCAAAGGCGAGTTCCACACGCTGTCGTTGTTCGTGCTGCTGGGCATCTCGGTGATGTGCTCGGCCAACAACTTCCTGGTCATGTATCTGGGCCTGGAGCTGATGAGCTTGTCGCTCTACGCCTTGACCGCCTTGCGGCGCGACCACCCGCCCGCCACCGAAGCGGCGATGAAGTTCTTTGTGCTGGGCGCGCTGGCCAGCGGCTTCTTGCTGTACGGCTTGTCGATGATGTATGGCGCCACCGGCTCGCTGCAGATACCGCAGGTGTTCGAGAGCATCGCCACCGGCCGCATCAACCAGGAGGTGCTGGTCTTCGGCCTCGTCTTCGTGGTGGCCGGCCTGGCGTTCAAGCTGGGCGCAGCACCCTTCCACATGTGGGTGCCCGATGTTTATGAAGGTGCTCCGACAGCGGTCACGCTGTTGATCGGTGGCGCGCCCAAGTTTGCCGCTTTTGCGATCACGATCCGGCTGCTGGTCGAGGGCATGCTCGGCCTGGCGGTGGACTGGCAGCAGATGCTGATCGTGATGGCCGTGGCTTCTCTGGCGATCGGCAACCTGGCAGCCATCGCGCAAAGCAACCTCAAGCGCATGCTGGCTTATTCGACCATCGCGCAGATGGGTTTCATCGTGCTGGGCCTGAGCGCGGGTGTGGTCAGCGGCAACACGCTGTCGGCGGGCAATGCCTACAGCTCGTCGATGTTCTACCTGCTGGCCTATGTGATGACCACATTGGGCACCTTTGGCCTGATCATGTTCTTGTCGCACCGCGGCTTCGAGAGCGAGCAGATCAGCGATCTGGCCGGCCTGGCGCGGCGCAGCCCCTGGGTGGCGGGCGTGATGACGGTGTTCATGTTCTCGCTGGCCGGCATCCCGCCGATGATCGGCTTCTTCGCCAAGCTGTCGATCATCCAGGCGCTGGTCAGCACCAACATCACGCTGTATCTGTGGCTGGCGATCATCGCGGTGCTGTTCTCGCTGATCGGTGCGTTTTATTACCTGCGTGTGGTCAAGGTGATGTGGTTCGACGAGCCGGCATTGGGTGGCTTGCCGCCGCGTGGCCAAGGAGTGACGGCGCTGCTCGCGATCAATGGTGCTGCTGTGTTGCTGCTGGGGCCGATGTCAGGCGGTTTGATGGCGCTGTGCAGAGACGCCATCGTCAAGGCGTTGGCGAGTTGATGCAAGCTGCTGCGCCGCTGCCTGAGCTGAACGGTGCCGCGCAGACCGATGCCCATCTGAAAGAAACCCGCACTGGCGGCCAGACGCTGCTCAGCGGCGGCTTTCTGGAAGTCCGCAAAGATCAGGTCAGGCTGCCTGACGGTACGGCTGCCACACGTGAATACATCCAGCACGCGGGCGCGGTGGCCATCATCCCGCTGCTGGACGATGGGCGTGTGGTGCTGGTCAGGCAATACCGCTACCCGCTGGGCAAGGTGTTGCTGGAGTGGCCTGCCGGCAAACGTGATGCGGGTGAAAGCACGCTGGCCTGTGCGCGCCGTGAATTGCAGGAAGAAACCGGCTTTGTGGCGAGCCAGTGGGCTTTTGCGGGTGAGATGCACAACGCCGCTGCCTACTCGACCGAGAGCATCTGGATCTGGTTTGCGCGTGGCTTGCAGGCCGGGCCAGCACGGCCCGATGCGGGTGAGTTTGTAGAGACCGTGACGATGTCCTTGCAGGACCTCGAAGCACTGGACCAGCGTGGCGAGTTGCCCGACGCCAAGACCCTCATCGGCCTGCACTGGTGGCGCGCCTGCCGCGAAGGCCGCCGCCCCTGGCTTTGGCAGGATGATGCGGATGCGCAGGATCCGGCCCAGCTGGTCGGCTCTACTGTGCGTGAAGTTGCAGCGGGTGGGACCACGGTTGCCGCCGCGCCCGTTGGGGTGACTGGTACAGCCCTATGATCGACAGCCCATGAAGGTGCTCAATCTGCGTTGCAGCAGCGAACATGGCTTTGAAGGCTGGTTCGGCTCTGAAGACGACTATCTGAACCAGCAACAGCGTCAGCTGCTGCAGTGTCCGCTGTGTGGTGACCCGAGCATCACGCGCTTGCCCAGTGCGCCCAGGCTCAACCTGTCTGGCCGGCAAGAGCCCCGGCAGTTGCAGACCCAAGCCGCCGACAAGGGCGCCGACCCAGGCTCTGCCGAGGGCGCAGAGGGCGCCAGTTCAGGTGCAGTGACAGCGCCGTCAACTCCAGGTGGCCAAATGAGCGCCAGAGCCACCGACTTGCAGGCCGCCTGGATGCACGCGGTGCGGCAGCTGATGGACAAGACCGAAGACGTGGGCGACCGCTTTGCAGAGAAAGCGCGCCGCATCCATTACGGTGAAGAGACCGAACGCGGCATCCGCGGCCAGGCCACGGCTGAAGAGCGCGAAGCGCTGCGCGAAGAAGGCATCGAGACGATGGCCATACCGATCCCGCTGGCGCTGAAGGGGCCGCTGCAGTAGGTCGTCGAGGCGCAAACGGCACGCTCGTCATCCCCGATGGGCCGTGCTGTGAGGGCGCAGGGCAGCAAGCCTTGCAGCAAGCCTTGGCACTCAGCCTTGGCACCCAGCCTGGGCATCAACCAGGCGCGATCTGCAGCTTTTCCCCGCGCCATCCTGCGACCGCATCGTCAGCCATCGCGGTACCAGCTTCGGCGTCAATCAGGAAGACCTGGTGGGCTCCCAGGCCACGCAACACGTCGATCTCGTCAGGGTATTGCACGATGGCTGCGATGTGGCCAGCGAACTGGCCTGCGCTGGCCCGTTGCTGCAGCTGAGACAGCGCATAGATGTTGCCGGCATGCGACGGCATCGCCAGCAGCACCAGCTTGAGCGTGTCGCTGAGCACCAGTTTGTCCCAGAAATCGGAATCCACCGCGTCGCCTTCGATGACGTTCAGCCCGGCGGATTGGTGCTCCAGCAAGGTCTCTGGGTCGTTGTCCACGCCCATGACCTTCAGGCCATGCTGGCTGCTCAGCCGCTGGTAAGCACCGGTGCCGATGCGGCCCATGCCCAGCACGACGGCGTCTACCTCGCCCAAGGCGATGGGCTGGTCAGCGGCCAGCAGTTGGGGCGCTTCCAGACGGCTCAATGGCGCCTTGAAGCGCTGGTACAGGCGCTCACTGGCGGCATTGAGGGGTGCCGCCAGCACGAAGCTGCCGGCCAGTGCCAGCGAGATCACCACCAGCCACTCGGCAGAGAGCCAGCCGGCAGTGGCGGCGATGGCGGCCACGATGAGGCCGAACTCCGAGTAGTTGGTCAAGGCCAAGGTGGACAACACGCCGGTGCGGGTGCGCAGCCGAAAGCGCATCAACACCAGCAGGTACAGGCCGCTCTTGAGCGGCAACACCAGCAGCAGCAGCAGCGTCATCACGACCATCGACAGATCGGGCAGCGCCCCCAAGCCGACGCTGAGAAAGAAGCCGACCAGGAACAGCTCTTTGAGGTGGAACAGCGACTTCGCCAGCCCAGCGGTGGCCGGGTGCGAGGCCAGCAGCATGCCGATGATCAGCGCCCCCAGGTCGCCCTTGACACCCACCGCCTCGAACAGGCTGTAGCCCACCACCAGTGACAGAAAAGCGCCGTACAGCACCTGCAGGTCGCCATGGCCCACGCGGTCCAGCATCAGCTTCATGAGCTTGGCGGCCGGCCACAGCACGATCAGGCCCAGCGCCCAGATGCTGGGCAGGCTGCCGGAGGAAGCGCTGAGAAAGACGACCGCAAACACATCCTGCATCACCAGGATGCCGATGGCGATGCGGCCATACAGCGAGTTCAGCTCGCTGCGGTCTTCCAGCACCTTGACGGCGAACACGGTGCTGGAAAAGCTGAGCGCAAAGCCCAGCAGCACCATCGCTGTCCAGCCCAGTTCAGTGGCCATCGCCAGGCCAGCCATCTTCAGTAAAAACAGCACACCCGCCAGCAACAGCGTCGAGCCGACGATGTGCAGCGTGGCCGAGCCCCAGACCTCGCCGCGCAGCAAGGTCTTGATGTCCAGCTTCAGCCCGATGGTGAACAGCAGCAGCGTGACCCCCAGGTTGGCGATGGTGTCGAGCGCGGCCGTGCGCTCAAATCCCAGCGCATTGAGCGCGAAGCCTGCCGCCAGAAAGCCGATCAACGGGGGCAGCTTGACCAGCTGCGCAGCAAAGCCGGCAGCAAAGGCCAGCGCAATCATCAACGGCTCCATCGGGTCCCCACCTACAGCACCCTACAGCACCCGGCCGGGATTCATCAGCCCCAGCGGGTCCAGTGCGGCTTTGATGCTGCGCATCATCTGCAGCGCTACGGGCGACTTGCGTTCGGCCAGCGTGTCGCGTTTGAGCGCGCCGATGCCGTGTTCGGCAGAGAACGAGCCGCCAAAGCGGGCCACGGCGTCGAAGACCAGTCGGTTGACGGCCTTTTCGTGTTGATCCAGAAACTTGAGGTTTGCCCCCTGGTCGCTGCCAGCGGACGCTTGCACGTTGTAGTGCAGGTTGCCGTCGCCCAGATGGCCAAAGTTGACCAGCCGCACACCCGGAAAGCGGGCTTGCAGTGCGCCGTCGGTGTGGGCGACGAAATCCGGGATCGCAGAGACTGGCAGCGAGATGTCGTGCTTGATGTTCAAGCCTTCTTCAGCCTGCGCCAGCGGGATCGACTCTCTCACGTGCCACAGCGCCTTGGATTGCGCCAGGCTTTCTGCCACCACGGCGTCCTGCACGCAGCCCATTTCCAGAGCGGCTTCCAGCAGGCTTTCAAAACGCTGGCGGGCTTGGGCCTCGCCTTCGACGTCGCTTTGCTCGAGCAAGACGGTCCAGCGTGCTTCGGGCAAGGGCTTGGGCAGCGCTGGGAAGTGCAGGGCCACCAGATCGAGTGCAAAGCGGCCCATCATCTCAAAGCCCGTGAGGCCGGCGCCCAATCTGCGCTGTGCCAGGCTCAGCAGTCGCAGGCAGTCCTCTAACGAGTCGCAGGCCGCCAGTGCCGTCGTGCTGGCGGCGGGTTGCGGCGCCAGCTTCATCGTGGCGGCTGTGATGATGCCCAGTGTGCCCTCACTGCCGATGAACAAATGGCGCAGGTCGTAGCCGGTGTTGTCTTTGCGCAGGCCGCTCAAGCCGTCCCAGATGTCGCCTTGCGCGCTGACCACTTCCAGGCCCAGACACAGATCGCGGGCGTTGCCCCAGCGCAGCACGGCGGTGCCGCCTGCGTTGGTGGCCAGGTTGCCGCCCAGTGTGCAACTGCCTTCGGCGGCAAGGCTCAAGGGCAGCAACAAGCCCTTGTCGCGGGCCGCTTGTTGCGCGTGTTGCAGCACGCAGCCGGCGTCAGCAGTCAGGGTCAGGTTGGCTTCGTCGATGGCACGCACGCGGTTCATGCGCTGCAGGCTCAGCAGGACCTGTTTGCCACTGCCGTCGGGCACGCTGCCGGCAACCAGACCGGTGTTGCCGCCTTGCGGCACGATGGCCGTGCGGTGGGCCACGCAGGCGCGCACCACGGCGGCCACTTCCGCGGTGTTGCCGGGCCGCACCACGGCCAGGGCTTTGCCGCGCACGCGTTTGCGCCAGTCTTCTTCGTAGGCGCCCAAGTCACCTTCGGTCAAGACCTGGCTGTGGCCAACGGCTTGGCGCAATGCAGACAACAAGGCAGTGCCGTCATCAGTAGGCTGTCGCATCGCTGGGGCCTTTGGGGTGACCGGGACTTGGCAAGACCAAGCGGGAGGGTTCGGACGAGTGGCAGAAACTTTGAGGGATGCGCTTGATGCGCTGCGCTCTGCGCGCTTCAGGCCACGGGCTGTGCTGCAACTCGGTTGGCCGCCGCGCCCCTGCGCAGCCGCCACCGGATGTACCAGGCAGCCACCGCAAACAGCAGCAGGCTCAGCACGATCTCCAGTACAGCCAGCATCTGCGAGATGCCGCGCTCAGTCATCGCACGCACCACGCCTTCCATGAAGTACAGCCACACCAGCAAGCTCAGCCAGCGGTAGGTCGGCATGCGGTGGCGATACAGCCCGGCCCAGCACAGCACCAGCGGCAGTACTTTCAACGCCAGCGTGCCGCTGCCGGTGGGCGCCAGCCAGAGCTCCCAGGCGAGGCCCAACACGATCATTGCGGCCAGCAGCGCCAGCGCCAGGGTGCGCGCCAGGCGGGTGTTGCTGTCGGGCAGGGTGGCTGGCGAATGGCTCTCGGGCAAGGGCGGGGTGGGTTCCATCGGGGTCATGCTGGCATGATAGCCCGCATGAAAGCCATCATTGCTCACGCTGCGGGCTGGTCCGCAGAGGTCGGCCAGTGGTTGAAAGAGTTTCGCCAGTGGCCCTGGATGCAGACCCTGAGCACGCTGCGCGAGCGCTTTCGCGAAGACCGGCTGGGCATCACCGCCAGCAGCCTGTCTTTCACCACGCTGATCTCGCTGGTGCCGCTGGTGACGGTGATGCTGGCGGTGTTCACCGCTTTCCCGATGTTTGCGGGGCTTGAGGCCGCGGTGCAGAAGTACTTCATCCAGAACCTGGTGCCCGACAGCATCGGCAAACCGGTGCTGCAAGCGCTGTCGGAATTTGCCGTCAAAGCGCGTGGCATGGGGACCGCAGGCTTGCTGCTTCTGCTGGCCACCGCGCTGGCCGTGGTGCTGACCATCGACCGCACCTTGAACCGCATCTGGCGCGTGCGGCAGGTGCGGCCGCTGGGCCAGCGTGTGCTGGTGTATTGGGCTTTGCTGACGCTGGGCCCGCTGGCTCTGGGCTTGAGCTTGTCGGCCACCGGCTTGCTGCTGTCGGCTTCGCCTGGGCTGGCGCAGGCTTCACCAGGGGGTGTGGCCTGGCTGCTGGATGCAGCGCAGTTTGCGTTGCTGGCCACTGCCGCCGCTGCGCTCTACCGTTACGTGCCCAACACCCATGTGCGCTGGAGTCATGCCTTCGGCGGTGGCTTCTTTGTCGCTGTGGCCTTCGAGCTGACCAAGAAGGGTCTGGCGCTCTACCTGGAGTGGGTGCCCACTTTCAGCACCATGTATGGCGCATTTGCGATCTTGCCGATCCTGATGCTGTGGGTCTACCTGGTGTGGGCCATCGTGCTGCTGGGCGCGGTGGTGGCGGCCTACATGCCCAGCCTGCAGATGCGCGTGGCCAGCCATGGGGTCCAGGCAGGGTGGCGCTTTGAGCTGGCGCTGGTCTTGCTGCAAAGGTTGCGAGACTCGCGCCAGACCCATCAACATGGTTTGTCGATGGCTGCGCTGGCGACCGCGCTGCGCATCGATCCTTTGCAGCTGGAGCCGGTTTTGGAGTTGTTGTGCGACCTGGATTGGGTCTCGCGCCTGAGCGAAGCCTTGCCGCAGGCGCAATCCGACCCGCGCTACGTGCTCTTGTGCGACCCGGCGAAGACGGCGCTGGCGCCGCTCATCGAAAGCACGCTGCTGGCACCAGGGCCGGCCACGGTGGCTTTCAGATCTGCCGGGGGTCTGGGCGAGTTGATGCTGTCTCAAGCCCTGCAGCAGCGCCAAAGCAGCGCCGCATAGCCACAATCACCGGCTGTCTGCTCAGAATTTGATCTTGCCACCCCAGATGTCTTTGTACATCACCCAGTCACCGATGAAGCTGTACAGCGGTTGCCTGAAACTGGCCGGCTTGTTTTTCTCGAACACGAAGTGCCCGATCCAGGCGCAGCCATAGCCGCACAGCAGGCCCAGCAACAGATAGCGCAGCTGTCCTGTGTAGACCACCAGAGCGAGGCACGACAGGGCCAGGCTGGAGCCAACAAAGTGCAAGCGTCTGCAGGTGCGGTTGCTGTGTTCGCTCAGGTAAAAAGGGTAGAAGCTGGCGAAGCTGCTGAAGCGCTGCGGGGCTGGGGTTGATTTCGAGGTGCCGCTCATGGGGGTCCTGGGGGGTCCTTTCATGCCTGTGTCGACAACGCCGGCATCGATAGCCAGGCACGCAGTGCATTCAACACGGGATCGGGCTGCTCCTGCATCAGGAAATGCCCTGCAGGCACGCTGTGGACCTGGGCCCGCAGCAGCTGCGCGACCGGTTGGGCCGCCTTGGGCAGGGTCATCTGATCCTGTTGCCCCAGCACCATCGCAGCGGGGCAGCGAACGGCTTGGGCGTGTTGCAAGCCTTGCTGGTAGTTGTTGCAGGCTGAGAAGTCGGTATGAAAGAGCAGGGCATCGCCCTGCGCGCGCATCACCTGGTGCATCAGGCCCCGTGCTGCACCATGCAGCCAGACACCCGGCCCGGGATAAGACGGTTTGGCGGCCAGGCCGGAAAACGAGAACGACACCACGCGGTCGATTGCGGCGGCCACGTCCTGCTTGGAAAGCGCCAGCAGCGGCTGTGGCACCGGCATCGGCACGCAGCTGCCCAGCAGGCCCAGGTGGGTGAAGCGGTCCGGCGCCTTGGCGGCTGCCGCCAGAGCCACCAATGAGCCCATGCTGTGGCCCGCCACGGCGGCTTGGGTGACGCCCGCAGCGTCCATCAAGGCCAGCAGCCAGTCGGCCATCTGCTCGACAGTCTTCAGCGCCGGGCCTTCGCTGCGCATATGCCCTGGCAGATCCACCGCCAGCACGCTGTGGCCGTGGTGCGCAAACCAGCGCGCGAGCAAGGTCCACACCGTATGGTCGTTGACGGCACCGTGCACAAAGATCACGCAGGGCAGCTCGGGATCGAAGGGCTTGCCGCCGGTGTAGGCGTAGCCTTGCCTGCCATGCACAGTGAGCTTCATGCCGTCTTCTCCGCACGCGTGAAAGCACGTTTCAAATCGTCGATCAGATCCGCAGCATCTTCCAGCCCGATGCTCAGGCGAATCGTGCCAGGCGTGATGCCGGCAGCCTGCAGCGCCGCATCGTCCATCCGGAAATGCGTCGTGCTGGCGGGGTGGATGACCAGTGAGCGGCAATCACCGACGTTGGCCAGATGCGAAAACAGCTTCAGTGCTTCGATGAAGCCGCGGCCCTGCGCGCGTGAGCCCTTGAGGTCGAAGCTGAACACCGCGCCACAGCCACGCGGCAGCAGCTTCTTGGCCAGCGCATGGCTGCGGTGTGTTTCAAGCTCGGGGTAGCCCACCGCAGCCACCATCGGGTGTGCAACCAGAAAAGCTACCACCTTGCGCGTGTTTTCGACATGGCGCGCCATGCGCAGCGGCAAGGTCTCGATGCCTTGCAGGATCAGCCACGCGGTGTGCGGGCTCATGCAGGCGCCAAAGTCGCGCAAGCCTTCGCGGCGGGCGCGCAGCAGGAAAGCGCCGTCGGTGCTTTCTTCGCTGAACACCATGCCGTGAAAGCCTTCATAAGGCTGGTTCAGCTCAGGAAAGCGATCGGACTTGTGCCAATCAAAGCGGCCACTGTCGACCAGCAAGCCCCCGACCACTGTGCCGTGGCCGCACAAGAACTTGGTCGCTGAGTGGAAGATGAGGTCGGCACCGTGCTCGAAGGGCTTCATCAGCCAGGGCGTGGTGAAGGTGCTGTCCACCAGCAGCGGCAAGCCGGCCTCGTGTGCAATGCTGCTGAGGGTGGGAATGTCCAACACATCCAGGCCAGGATTGCCCAGGGTCTCACCCAGCAACAGCCGCGTCTCGGGTCGGATCGCAGCGCGCCAGCCGTCGATGTCGGCGGGTTGCACAAAGGTGGTCTGGATGCCGAAGCGCTTCAGCGTGTAGTGCAGCAGGTTGTGGCTGCCGCCATACAGTGCCGACGAAGCCACCACATGGTTGCCGGCGCCCGCCAAGGTGCAGATCGCCAGATGCAGCGCAGCCTGACCGCTGGCGGTGGCAATCGCGCCGCTGCCGCCTTCCAGCGCTGCGATGCGCTCTTCCAGCACCGCGTTGGTGGGGTTGCTGATGCGGCTGTAGACATGGCCGCTGCGCTCCAGGTTGAACAGGCTGGCTGCGTGTTCGCTGTTCTCAAAGACAAAGCTGGTGCTCAGCACGATGGGCACAGCGCGTGCGCCCGTGGTGGGGTCGGGCGCTGCACCGGCGTGCAGCGCCAGCGTGTCGAATCCAGGGTCAGAAATGCCGGCCATTCGTTTCCGTCCTCGTTGCAGTTCTTGTTGCAGTTCTCGTTGCTGTTCTGGATGCAGTTCTTCTGCTTGGGCCCGCCGTCCAGGCCATATTTGGCATGTCCCGGATTCATTGTGGGCTATATTGATCCGTGGCTCGAACGCTGGGCGCCTTACAAAGAATCACCGATGAAAGTCACAGACATCCTGCGCGTCAAGGGCAACACCTTGTACACGGTCCAACCTGATTCTGCGTTGGCAGATGCAGCCCGCAGCATGGCCGAGCTGGACATTGGCTCACTGGTGGTGATGGAGCACGGCGACCTGGTGGGCATGCTGACATTCAGAGAAGTGATCAGCGCCGTGGTGGCCAATGGCGGCACAGTGGGCGAGCGGCTGGTGCGCTCGGTGATGGACGACGCACCGCTGACCTGCACGCCCGAGACCGAGATCGACGAAGTTCGGCGCATGATGCTGCTGCGCCATGCGCGCTACATGCCGGTGCTGGAGAGCCGCACCTTGATGGGTGTGATCTCGTTCTACGATGTCGCCAAATCGGTGGTCGATGCGCAGGACTTCGAGAACCGCATGCTCAAGGCCTACATCCGCGACTGGCCGGCTGAAGGCACACCGGTGGCCAAAGAGTAGCTTCGGCTCCAGTCCCGCCGTGGTTTGCTCAGGCCTCTTCGGAGGGGCTTCAGAAATGAATGCCCTTCATCATTCTCGAGATTGCCAGCGCTTGCGCTGACAGCTCCTTGGCTTGCTCCTGGCGGCCTGAATGGTTGGATGCAGCAGCAGCGCTTTCCGGGAACATGCGGAAGGTGGCGTTCATGATCGCCCGCGACAGCTTCGGCGCAGCCGCGTACAGCACCTCGCCCAGCACCCCCAGCGGGGTGGCCACGCGCGAGGGCTTCTCGATGCAGGCTTGCACCACCATCTCTGCTGCTTCTTCCGGCGACAGCATCGGCGTGCTGTCGTAGATGCGGGTGGGCGCGATCATGGGCGTGCGCACCAGCGGCATGTGCACGGTGGTGAAGCTGATGCCGCGGTCTGCAAACTCGCTGGCGGCGCAGCGCGTCCAGGCGTCCAGTGCTGCTTTGCTGGCAACGTAGGCGCTGAAGCGCGGTGCGTTGACCAGCACGCCGATCGAACTCAGATTGACGACATGGCCACCGCCCCTGGCCACCATGCCAGGCAGCAAACCCAGCGTGATGCGCAAGCAGCCAAAGTAGTTGAGCTGCATCGTGCGCTCGTAGTCGTGAAAGCGGTCGTAGCTGCTTTCGATTGCACGCCTGATCGAGCGGCCGGCGTTGTTGATCAGCAGATCCACGCCGCCATGCTTGTCTTGCAGCGTTTGCACCAGCGTCTGGCAATCGGACTCACTGGCAATGTCAGCGCTGTAGGCAAACACCTGGGGCTGGCGACTGCCCTTGCCCTTGCCGTTACCCTTGCCCTTGCCCTTGGCCTTGGCTTTCGTGCTTTGGCCGGGCTCGGGCGGCTCAGCGTGGGTTTTTACACTGGCCTTGATCTGCTTGACTGCAGCCGCCAGTTGCGCCTGGTCGCGAGCGCAAATCACGGTAATGGCACCGGCCTGCGCAAATCGGCAGGCTGAAGCCAGGCCAATGCCTGATGAGCCGCCCGTGATCAGCACCACCTTGCCTTCGACTGCCCCTGCCAGGCTGTGGTCTTCCAGCAGCGCGGGGTCCAGGTGGCGCTCCCAGTAATCCCACAACACCCAGGCATAGCGCTTCAGCGGCGGGCACTCGATGCCGCTGCCTTGCAGCACGCCATCCAGCTCGCGCCGGTCATAGCGCGTGGGCCAGTTCAGAAAGGTAAAAATCTGCTCGGGCAAGCCCAGGTCTTGCATCACGGCATCCCGCACCCGGCGCAGCGGCTCCAGTTGCAGCAGGCTTTGACCGATGCCGGCGGGCAGGGCGCTGAGCATCGAGTGGCTGAGCGTCAGTCTGAGCTTCGGGCCATGGGCGGCCTGGCTGAAGATGTTCATCAGCTCCGAGACGCGGTGGTCCTGCTTGTCGACCAGATGAAAGCAGCGGCCCGCGATGTCGCCATCCAGGTGGCTGATGTGGTCCAGGCAGCGCACCACGAAGTCCACCGGCACGAGATTGACGCGGCCGCCTTCCAGGCCCACCGCCGGCAGCCACGGCGGCAGCAACTGACGCAGTCTCTGGATGGTCTTGAAGAGGTGGTATGGGCCGTCAACCTTGTCGATTTCGCCCGTGCGGCTGTCGCCCACCACCATCGCCGGGCGGTAAATCGTCCACGGCAGGGTGCAACGTTCGCGCACGATCTTTTCGCTTGCGTGTTTGCTGCTGAAGTAGGGGTGCTCCAACCCCTCGGCCTGCTCGAACATGTTCTCCCTGAAGACACCCTCAAACAGGCCGGCGGCCGCGATGCTGCTGACGTGGTGCAGATGCTTGGCACCGATGGCGGCGGCGAACTCGACCAGGCGTTGTGTGCCTTTGACGTTGACTTCGAGCTGGCTGGCTGCATCGGCTTGCAGGTCGTAGATCGCGCCGAGGTGGTAGACGGCATCGATGTGGCCTTGCAGCAACTTGCGGCATTCAGCGCTGACACCCAGCCCCTCACTGCGCAGGTCGCCGCCGATGGCGATCAACCGGGTCTTGCTGACGCCTGCAGCAGCGCGCAGTGCGTTGAGCTTGGCCGCGCTGCCTGGCCGCAACAGACAATACACTTTGCTGCCGCGTCGGGCCAGCAAGGCATGAACCAGGCGGGTGCCGATGAAGCCGGTCGCGCCGGTCACGAAGTAACGCATGTCGTCTTTGAAATTCGCAGTGTGGGTGGGCTGGCCTGCCGGGGGAAGCTGAAGCGCTTGCCCCTGCTGCCTTTGAGTCTGCAAGCATAGAGCCGTCTCACTAGAACTTTAGGCTGCAGTCTCCACGGAGGAACCCTACATTGACGAGCAGGGTGCGGGTTGCAGTGGCCGCACCGGCTTGCCCATCCAGCGTCGCATGCTTGCACGCCACCGGGATCTTTAATCGCAGATCGATTGCCACTCAGGCGCAGAGGAACACACCATGGTCGAGAAGATGAAAAGCACTGCCGCAGACGCAGCAGGCAAAGCCAAGAAGTTCAGCAGCAAGGCTGGCAGCAAGGCATCGGGTTTGCTGGACGCGGCGCTGGCCGGCTCTGTCAAGGACTCTGCACAGCACATCTGGTTGGCCGGCATGGGCGCTTTCAGCAAAGCCCAGGAAGAGGGCACCAAGATGTTCGAAAGCCTGGTCCAGGAAGGTCTGCACTTGCAGCGCAAGACACAGGGCCTTGCCGAAGACAAGATCAGCGAGGTCACCGGCAAGATGAGCGCGATGGCCGGTTCGGTGTCGTCCAAGGCCGGTCAGAACTGGGACAAGCTGGAAGGCATCTTCGAGCAGCGCACCGCCAAAGCGATGAACAAGCTGGGCGTGCCGACGGCCAAAGACGTCGATGCCCTGGTCAAGCGGGTGGAAGCGCTGGCGGCAGCGGTGGCCAAGTTGTCGCAGACGGGTTCAGTGGGGAGGTCAGCGGGCAGGTCAGCGGACAGATCGACGGGAAAGAACGGCCCCGCAAAGACCAGCAAGACCGCCAAGCCGGCAGCGGCCGGCAAGGTGGCCGGCAAGTCTGCCAGCCGTACGCGTGCAGCGGCAAAGGGCAGCGCCAGTGGGGCTGCCGACAAGACGGCCACAAAGACAGCCGCAAAGACTGCCGCAAAGCCAGCAGCCGCAAAGCCGGCAGCCGCAAAGTCAGCAGTCACAGACTCCATGGCGCCGCGCAAGTCGGCCCGCAAGGTGGCGGTGGGCGCCGCAAAGACAGCGCGCAAGCCCAGCCGCAAGGTGGTCAGCG
The DNA here is from genome assembly GCA_038324515.1 of Burkholderiales bacterium. Classification (GTDB taxonomy): domain Bacteria; phylum Pseudomonadota; class Gammaproteobacteria; order Burkholderiales; family Burkholderiaceae_C; genus Rubrivivax. Next base: position 33,154 of record JBBQIB010000008.1, on the reverse strand, counting down.
CCGCAGCCGGTGGTCCGTTCCGTCAATGAGGTTACACATGAAATTGATGCATTCGATCGTCAGGCTGGGCGCAAACCACAGCCATAGCTGTCGCTATGGCGCGGATTTGCAACGACGTATGGCGGGCGAATGCGCGATTTCATGTCATCGGTTTGGCGGAACGGACCGCTAGCTCCTGATCGGCGCTGCGACCCCAGTGATGGCTCTTGCCGCTGCCAAGCCGGCCTACCGACGCGCCGGAGCAGCGAAGTCGCGCAGCCGTCCTCGCTTGGGTCTGGCGCTGGCCGGGGGTGGCCCGATGGGTGCGGTGTACGAGATCGGCGTGCTGTGCGCGCTCGAAGAAGCCATTCCCGCGCTGGATCTGAACGCGCTGGATGGCTATGTGGGTGTCTCGGCCGGTGCCCTGGTGGCTGCGGGCCTGGCCAATGGCATCACGCCGCGCCAGTTGTTCAATGCCTTCATTGAAAACGACGGCCCCCGCGTAGACATCGTCAGGCCCAGCGTTTTTGCCCAACCTGCGTTGGCCGAGTATCTCCACCGACTGGCGATGCTGCCCGGCCTGATGGTGCAGGCGGCCTACGGTTTTGCACTGCAAGGGCGCAGCACGCTGGCGACACTTGAGCATCTGGCGCGCGCTTTGCCCACCGGCATGTTCAGCCACGCGCCGCTGCAGGCGCAGTTGCAACGCATGCTCAATGAGCCCGGGCGCAGCAACGATTTCAGGCAGTTGAAGCGTCGCCTGGTGTTGGTGGCCACCGATCTGGACAGTGGTGAATCTGCGCCATTTGGATTGCCGGGTTGGGACCATGTGCCGATCTCTGAAGCAGCGGCTGCCAGCGCTGCGCTGCCGGGCATGTTTCCGCCCGTGCGCATTGGCGAGCGTTTTTATGTGGATGGTGCACTGAAGAAGACCTTGCATGCCCGCGTGTTGCTCGACATGGGGCTGGACCTGGTGTTGTGCCTGAACCCTCTGGTGCCCTTTGACGGCAGCGGTGCGCGGCGGCACCGCGTGCTGGGCGGTGCGCTGACGCCCATCCCGCATCTGGTCGATGGTGGCCTGCCGGTGGTCTTGAGCCAGACCTTCAGAACCCTGATCCACTCCCGGCTTGAACTCGGCATGCAAGGCTATCGCCACAGCCACCCCGACACAGACTTGCTGCTGTTCGAGCCAGAACACCATGACCCTGAGCTGTATTCGGCCAACACCTTCGCCTACTCAGGGCGGCGGATGCTGGCTGAGCATGCCTACCAGCGCACGCGTGCTGACCTGCGGTCCAGGCGCGGTGTGTTGGGCCAGCAATTGGCCCGCCATGGGCTGAGTCTGGACGATGCCGTGCTGGACGACGTCAGCCGCCACCTGGTCCGCCGCCGCCGCCAGCGCCACCACCACCCATTGCCCAAAGGCACCGCGGCATCGCGCAGCCTGCAGCGGCTGGACGAGGTGCTGGACGATCTGGACCGCTGCCTGCAAGCCTGGCCCCGAGAGCAGATCAAGCGCCGCTGAGTTGGATCAAGCAGGGCAGCCCGCGGGTCATCGAATAGCTGATGGACAAGCCTCGAGTTCGCTCGGCCTCAAGTCCGGTGGCAGCGCGCCGATACCGAGCATATACCGGCAGTCGGGTCTTCGAACATTGAAACTCATGACGCAGTCTTCCGTCCCCCCATCCGCCCGCAACCCGGCGGCGCCAGCACCTTCTGCAGCCACCCAGGCGTATCTGGAAGCTGAAACGGCTGCCATGCTGCGCAGATCCAAGGCCATGCGCCAGTCTTTGGGGGCCCTGCTGGACCAGGTGCAGGGTTCGCGCAGCGCACTGCCGCATCTGGCAGCGCTGGAAGTGTCGCTGTCACGCCAGGGCATCGTCGGCATCGACACCCTCTCCGCAACGGTGTTGACCAAGATCTGCAGCCAGTTGGAGAGCCTGCCATTGCCCAAAGACGACAGACCCCTGCAGGCTTTGCTGCTGCTGCTGATGGACGCCCTGGAGTCGCTGCAGCCGCCTCGGGCCTACCCTTCAGAGTTCATGACCGACAGCCGGCTGATGGTCGAAGAAGCCAGCTTCACCGACTTTGCCGCCGCCGGCGGTGATTTCGCAAAAACGCAACCCGGCCGCCTCTGAGTTGTCTGGTTCGCGATCCACGGCCCAACGGCCCAACGGCGCGCCGGTGTTGCTCGGGCCACTGGCAGCGGGCCGCAGGATCGGCAGCAAATCTGCATCAGAGGTACCTGGCTTGCAGATGCGCTTTCAGGTGCGCCGGGTTGAGCAGTTCTCCGCTGGCGCGTCGTGCCAGCTCGTCGGTGGTCCACCGACTGGCCTGGGTCCAGATGTTCGTCCGCAGCCAGTCGAAAACCGGTGAAAAGTCGCCAGCCTCAAGGCGCTGGTCCAGCGTCGGCAACGCGCGACGCATGGCAGCAAACCACTGCGCTGCGTACATCGCACCCAGCGAATAACAAGGAAAGTAGCCAAACAGCGCTTCTGGCCAGTGCACGTCCTGCAACGGCCCGTCCTTGAAGTTGCCGCGCGTGTCCAGGCCCAGCAGCTCCATCATCTTGGCATCCCACAAAGCCGGGATGTCTTCGGCTTCGATCTCGCCTTCGATCAGCGGTTTTTCGATCTCGTAGCGCAGGATGATGTGGGCCGCATAGGTCACCTCATCGGCATCGACGCGGATCAGGCCGGGTTTGACGCGGGTCATCAACAACAGCAGGTTGTCCGGCTCAAACGCCGGCTGTGCGCCAAAGGCTTGTGAGACCAGCGGCGCGATGCGGCGCACGAAGCCGGGGTGGGCACCCAACTGCATCTCGAAGCTCAGGCTCTGGCTTTCATGCAAAGCCATCGAGCGCGCGTCAGCCACCGGTTGGCCCAGCCATTCACGCGGCAAGTTTTGCTCGTAGCGGCCGTGGCCGGTTTCGTGCACGGTGCCCATCAGGCTGCCCAGAAAGTCGTCGCTGCAAAAGCGCGTGGTCATGCGCACGTCTTCGGGCACGCCGCCACAAAAAGGATGGGTGCTGACGTCCAGCCGGCCGGCCTCGAAATCAAAACCCAGCAGGCGCATCGCCTGCTCGCACAACTGGCGCTGGGCCGGCAGGGCAAAAGGCCCGACGGGCTGGATCGGCTTGTCGCGCGTCTGCTTGGCCAGCACTTGCTGGATCAGGCCCGGCAGCCACTGGCGGACTTCGCCAAACACGGCGTCGACCTGGGCGCAGGTCATGCCCGGCTCGAAACGGTCCATCAGCGCGTCGTACTTGGGCATGCCGCTTTGTTGCGACAAGCGCTCGGCTTCTTCGCGCGCCAGGCTCAGCACCTCGCGAAAGTTGCCCAGAAAACCATGCCAATCGTTGGCCGGGCGCTGGCGGCGCCAGGCATGCTCACAGCGTGAAGTGGCCATCTTCTGGCGCTGCACCAGCGACTCGGGCAGCGCATTGCTGCCCTGCCACTGGCGCCGCATCTCACGCAGGTTGGCGCGCTGGTGGTCCGACAGCGCCTCTTGCTCGGCTAGCTGCATCTGGCCGGGCAGTTGGGCATCGGTCTGCATGCGATGCAGCAGCGCAGCCACTTCGGCCAGCGCTGCTGCGCGTGCCTCGTTGCCTTTGGGCGGCATGTTGGCGGCCTGGTCCCAACCGGCGATGGATTCCAGGTGGCCGAAGCGGTGCATGCGGGCCCAGGTTTCTGCCAGGCCGTTGTAGGCGGGGGTGTTGTTCGGCAAGATGGTGTTCAACATGGGCTTGAATCCTGGAGTGAGGGCAGACGGTGAGTGCCGGCGTGTTTGCCGGCGTGAGTGCCAGCGTCTGTGCCAGCCTGGGTGCCAGCGTGTTTGCCACTGTGTTTGCCGGCATGGGTGCCAGCATGAGTGCCTTGCATCAGCACGAACGCCAATGCAGCAGCGCCTCGCGCCGTGCCAGGCGGCGATTGTCAAGCCTGCTGAGCAAAGGGCAAAGAAGCGGACCGTCGGTGGGCCCTCAAAGCGACAACTGCCCAGGGAACCACCACAACAAGACACCGGTCATCGTCAGGTAGCGCAAGAATTTGCCAATCGCCATATAGACCACACAAGGCCAGAACGGCAACTTCAGCCAGCCTGCTACCGCGCACAAGGGGTCGCCCACTGCCGGCAGCCAAGACAGCAGACAGGCTTTGGGCCCGAGACGCCGCAGCCAATCCAGCGCTTTGGCTTCCAGCTTCTTGTGTTGCGTCTTTTCGTACAGCGTTTCGGCACCCAGACCCATCCACCAGCTGATCGCGCCGCCCACCGTGTTGCCCACCGTGGCCACTGCGATGGCGGGCCAGAAGAGATGGGGGCTGAGTTTGATGAGCCCAAAAACCGCTGGCTCGCTGCCCATCGGCAACAACGTGGCGGACACCAACGAGACCACGAACACGGTGGACAAACCGTATTGCGGCAGCGACAGTGCGCTGAGGACGGAGATCAGCCAGGCTTCCATGGTGCGGGCAGATTATGGCCAGCACATGGTTCGAGCTTGCAGATCGAGCTTGGAGATCGAGCTTGCAGATCGAGCTTGCAGATCGAGCTTGCCCAGCGAGTTCGAATTCACGAGCCTGCGGCGGGCTGCAAGGACACGATCGGTATACTCGTGCCTCATTTTTAAGCAGTCTGCTCGTCCAGCCTGCTCCTCCGCAAGCCCATGCACATCGGACCTTACGCCTTGCCCAACCGCCTGTTCGTGGCGCCGATGGCCGGGGTCACCGACAGGCCGTTCCGCAGCCTGTGCAAGAAACTCGGCGCCGGCTATGCGGTCAGCGAGATGGTGACGAGCAAGCGCGAGCTGTGGGACAGCCTGAAGACCTCGAGGCGCGCTGACCATGCAGGCGAGACCGCGCCCATCGCCGTGCAGATCGCTGGGGTGGATCCGCAAGAGATGGCCGACTGCGCCCGCTACAACGTCGACCGTGGCGCCCAGATCATCGACATCAACATGGGCTGCCCGGCCAAGAAGGTCTGCAAGGTGTGGGCAGGGTCGGCGTTGATGCGTGATGAACCCTTGGCCCTGCGCATCATTGCTGCGGTAGTGCAAGCCTGCGCGCCGCTGGGGGTGCCGGTGACGCTGAAGATGCGCAGCGGCTGGAGCTCTGAGGAGCGCAACGCGCTGTCGCTGGCCAGGGCTGCTCAAAGTGCTGGTGTCAGCATGGTGACGGTGCATGGCCGCACCCGTGACCAGGGCTACGGTGGGCACGCCGAGTACGACACGGTGGCCGAAATCAAGTCTGCGCTGCAGATCCCGGTGGTCTGCAACGGTGACATCGACAGTGCCGGCAAGGTCCGCGACGTGTTGGCTTACACCGGCGCAGACGCGGTGATGATCGGCCGCGCGGCGCAGGGCAGGCCATGGATCTTTGGTGAGATTGCGCACTTTCTGAGCTCTGGAGAAATGCCGCCGCAGCCCACCGTGCGTCAGGTGCAGCAATGGCTGCGTGAACATCTGCTCGATCACTACAGTCTGTATGGTGAATACACCGGCATGCGCAGCGCGCGCAAGCACATCGGGTGGGCCGTCAAGCCACTGCCAGGTGGCGTGGCTTTCAGGGACCACATGAACGCGCTGCAAAGCGCCGCTTCGCAGCTGCAGGCCTTTGACCACTACTTCGAGACCCTGGCACAACGCCACCAGCGCATGCCCGAGCCGAGCGCGCAACCTGCACCCCAGGCTGAAGCCGAGCCCCACGCCCACGTCGAGCCAGCCCCTCAGTCAGCCCCTCAGTCAGCCGCTCAGTCAGCCCCTCAGCCACTGCACATCCGCACAAACTTGTGCCGACACGCCAGCGGCGCAAACCAGGCAGCGTGGGCATGACCAAACAGGCGATCGACGACTGCATGCGCCAAAGCGTCGATCAGTACTTGCACGACCTGCAAGGCGAGCGGCCGCATGAGGTCTACGGCTTGTTCATCCAGGCTGCCGAAAAGCCGCTGCTCGAGACCGTGATGCGCCACGCGCAGGGCAACCAAAGCCTGGCAGCCGAATGGCTGGGCATCAACCGCAACACCCTGCGCAGCAAACTGCTGAGCCACCGACTCCTGAAGTGAAAGATTTGCCCGTGCCCACGACCTCTGCCCACGCCTCAGGTGGCATGCCTGCGCCCCCAGGGGCCCGCACTGCCTTGATTTCAGTGTCCGACAAGACCGGTGTGGTTGAGTTTGCGCGCCAGTTGCAAGCCGCCGGCATGCGCCTGTTGTCCACCGGGGGCACAGCGCGGCTTCTCGGTGACGCAGGCCTGCCTGTCACCGAAGTCGCAGAAGCCACCGGATTTCCTGAGATGCTGGACGGTCGGGTGAAGACCTTGCACCCAGCCATTCATGGCGGCTTGCTGGCGCGTCGCGACCGCGCAGAACACATGGAAGCGCTGCGCGCCCACGGCATCCACACCATCGATCTGCTGGTGGTCAACCTGTACCCTTTTGCGCAAGCTACCGCGCGTGCCGACTGCACACTCGAAGACGCCATCGAAAACATCGACATCGGTGGCCCGGCCATGTTGCGCGCTGCGGCCAAGAACTGGACCGACGTTGCAGTGGTCATCGATCCGGCCGACTACGCGCAGGTGCTGGCGGAACTGCAGGCGGGCGCCGTCCAGGCCCAGACGCGTTTCAGGCTGGCGGGCAAAGCCTTTGCCCACACGGCAGCCTACGACGGCATGATCAGCAACTACCTCAGTGCGCTGGCCGAAGGCGCCGAGGCGCACCCGGCAGCAGTGCCGGAGAAGTCGGTCTACCCGGCCGTTTTCAGCTTTCAGATGCGCAAAGTGCAGGACATGCGCTACGGCGAGAACCCGCATCAAAGCGCAGCTTTCTACCGCGATGCAGCGTCGGCGGCGGCAACAGCACCTGTCGCCACCGTGGCGCCAGCCCAGCTGTCAACGTCCCAGGCAGCGCAGCACAACCCGATGGCCGGCCACGATCCGGCAGTGGGCCCGGGCTTGCTGGCCGGCTGGGACCAGCTGCAAGGCAAGGCGCTGAGCTACAACAACATTGCCGACGCCGATACCGCCTGGGAATGCGTCAAGTCCTTCGATGCAGCGGCCTGCGTGATCGTCAAGCACGCCAATCCTTGCGGTGTCGCAGTGGGCAGCACATTGGCCGAAGCCTACGGCAAAGCCTTTCAGACCGATCCGACCTCGGCCTTTGGCGGCATTCTTGCCGTCAACCGCGTGTTGGACGTAGAGACGGCGCGTTGCATCAACGCCAACAAGCATTTCGTCGAGGTGCTGATCGCCCCCGCCTTCGATGCGCAGGCGCTGGCATTGCTGGCGGGCAAGCAGAACCTGCGTTTGCTGCGGGTGCCGCTGGGCCAGGCGCAGAACAGTCTGGATTTCAAACGCGTGGGAGGCGGATTGCTGCTGCAATCACCCGACAGCAAGCAAGTGGCCGCAGCCGAGATGCGTGTGGTCAGTCGGCTCAAGCCCAGCCCACAGCAGTTGGGTGACCTGATGTTTGCCTGGAAGGTGGCCAAGTTCGTCAAGAGCAACGCCATCGTGTTCTGCGCCCAGGGCATGACGCTGGGTGTGGGGGCTGGCCAGATGAGCCGCATCGACAGCGCGCGCATCGCAGCCATCAAGGCGCGCCATGCAGGCCTCTCACTGGCTGGCTCGGCTGTGGCAAGCGACGCGTTCTTCCCTTTCCGAGACGGATTGGATGTGGTCATCGACGAAGGTGCTGGCTGCGTGGTGCAGCCTGGCGGCAGCGTGCGCGACGATGAAGTCATCCAGGCCGCCGATCAACGTGGCGTCGTGATGTTGTTCACCGGGACGCGGCACTTCAGGCATTGAGTTGTCACCACCTTGGCGCATCGCTGGCCAGGGCTTTTTGCCAACGGCTGGGTCTGGGCAGCGCAAACGCCTGCACGCCCCCGACCTATCCAAAGTCGTGTTTGCCAGATGCAGCGGGTGCCGTACGATGATCGGGTTTCTCAACCGGGTCTTGCACGGGTGTCTTGCGCCCAGGCGACAGCGGCCCGCATCAACCAGGAGTGAGCGATGGCAGAGTATGTGGATGACGTGAAGAAATTCAGTGGCGATGTCAACGAGGCTGCGGTGGCGGCCATCGTCAAGTACTGCGGCATCGCGCTGCGCAACGCCGATTCGTCGCTGGTCTCGGCCTCCGACCCCAAAGAGCTGGCCACCGTGCGTGACGGCTTTGCAGCCAAGAAATTGGGGTTGAGTGCAGAAGCCGCCGACGCCGGCATCCAGAAGGTGGTGGCCAAGATGAAAGACACGCGCCAGAAAAGCCGCGTGACCTTCTACTACCTGCTGGCCGAGGCCACCGGCACGATGGGCAAGCTGGTTTGATCGGCTGAGCTGCCGCCGTCGGCTGGTGCTGGCGGCAGCTTGTCCTTGGCTGTTGCGCTTGCGGTGCATGCAGCGGCTGATCCGGGGTGCCGCCGCCCCTGCCGCAGGCACACGCCACAATAGCCGGCAATGATCGCGCAGCGCACCCTCAAGTCCACCACCCGGGCCGTCGGCGTGGGTATCCACAGCGGGCAGAAGGTCGAACTGGTGTTGCACCCCGCCCCTGTGGACAGTGGCATCGTCTTCAGGCGCACCGACCTGGCGCAGCCGGTCGATATCCCGGTCAATGCCCAGGCGGTCAGCGATACGCGCATGGCCAGCACGATCAGCGTGGGTGGTGACCCCATGGCCGCCAGGGTGCAGACCATCGAGCATCTGATGTCGGCCTGCGCCGGTCTGGGCGTGGACAACCTGCGGGTGGACATCAGCGCCGAAGAAGTGCCGATCCTGGACGGCAGCGCTGCCAGCTTCGTGTTTCTGCTGCAAAGCGCAGGCATCTTGCTGCAGGACGCCCCCAAGCGCTTTTTACGTGTCAAGAAGACCGTCGAGGTGCGCGAGGGCCAGGGCGTGCAGGAAAAGTGGGCGCGCCTGGAGCCGCACCACGGCTACAAGCTCAGCTTCGAGATCGACTTCAACCACCCGGCCGTGGATGCCACCGGCCGCCGGGTGCTGTTTGACTTTGCCAGCGGCCAGTACAAGCGCGACATCGCCAGGGCGCGCACCTTTGGCTTCGCGCGTGACGTCGAGCTGCTGCGCGCCAACGGCCTGGGGCTGGGGGGCAGCATGGACAATGTGATCGTGCTGGACGATTACCGCGTGCTCAATGCGGGTGGTCTGCGCTACGACGACGAGTTCGTCAAGCACAAGATCCTGGACGCCATTGGCGACCTGCACATCGCGGGCAACCCTTTGCTGGCCAGCTATGTGGCTTACAAGAGCGGCCACGCGCTCAACAACCGGCTGCTGCGCACCCTGCTGGCCGACGAGAGCGCCTGGGAGCTGTGCAGCTTTGACAACGACTCAGAAGCGCCGCCAGGCCTGGCAGCGCTGGCACCTGCCTGGTAGAGGGTCAAGGGCAAACGGCGAACGGCAGACGGCATACGGCAGACGGCATACGGCATGAAAGACAACACAAGATGATGGTTGGGTTCAGGATTGTTTTTGGCTTGCTGCTGGTATCGGGCTTGCTGTGTTTTGCGGCCTACGCCTACAGCGGCAACGCCGCTTGGCGTCGCTGGGGCATCGTGATCGTCAAGTGGACGGTGTTCGCGGGTCTGGCGTTTTTTGCCGTGCTGATCGTGCAGCGGTTGATTGAGCTGTCGTAGCTGGCCGGCTGCCAACCGTCTCAAGCTGCCTCAGCGGCCCTGCGATTCGCCTTGTCGCAGCGTTGGGCGCTCGCCCACTTTCAACTCCAGCGTGCGCCGCTCGTCGCCGCGCACCACCACCACCTTGGCGGTGCTGCCCGGAGACAAGGCCGCGACGCCGGCGAAAAGATCCCTGACGGCACTGACCGGGCGCTCGCCCACCTGCACCACCACATCGCCGGGGCGCAGCCCTCCCTGAGCTGCGGGGCCGTTTTGCAACACACCGGTGATCAGCACGCCGCTTGAGGTCTTGAGTGCCAGGCTTTCGGCCAACTCGGCGTTGAGCTCGCGGGGCTCGACACCGATCCACCCGCGTTTGACGTTGCCGCCTTCGATCAGCGCCGTCATGACCTGGCGCGCGGTGTCGACCGGCACGGCAAATCCGATGCCCAGGTTGCCGCCGCCACGCGAGAAAATCGCGGTGTTGATGCCCACCAGATCGCCGTGCACGTCAACCAAGGCGCCGCCCGAGTTGCCGGGGTTGATCGCGGCGTCGGTCTGGATGAAGTTCTGGAATGGCGTAGAGCCGGTCTGGTTACGGTCCAGCGCGCTGACGATGCCAGCGGTCACGGTCTGCCCGACATTGAAAGGGTTGCCGATGGCCAGCACCACATCGCCCACCTGCAAGCTGCGCACATCGCCCAAGGCCAGCACCGGCAGCTTGTCGAGGTCGATCTTGAGCACAGCAATGTCGGTTTCGGGGTCGCTGCCGATCAGGCGGGCGCGCGTGCTGCGGCCATCGGCCAGTTGCACCTCGATGTCGGTGGCGCCATCGACCACGTGGTGGTTGGTCAGAAGATAACCTTCGGGCGCAACGATCACGGCCGAGCCCAGGCCCAGTTGCTGTTGGTTGCCGCGGCCGTCGCCAAAGAAGAACCTGTAGCGCGGGTCGTCGGCATGCGGGTTGCGTGCCATGCGTGTGGCGGTGACGCTGACGACCGCCGGCGTGGCGCGCTGCGCTGCCGTGGCATAGCCGGCCATGCCCGGCTGCCCTGAGCCGGCTACGCCTGCGCCGGCCCCTGAGGCCCCGGTCCCGCTTGCCGGCACGCTGCGTGGCGCCACCTGCACCAGCGTCGGCCCCGGCAACAGGCCGGCCACGCCCTGGTTGCCCGGCAGCCACTGGGGTTTGAGTGTGCTGACCACAAACAGCAAAGCCAGCGCCACCGTCACGGCCTGCGCAAAGACCAGCCAGAGACGGCGCAACATCAGCGCTCGCTCTGGCCACCCGGCGTGGCCGAGAGCCCGGCAAGGCCTGATGGGCTCAAGCCGCCCGAAGCCACGCGGCGCAGGGCCTGCGTTGGCAAGGCAGCACACAGTAATGGGGGAAATGAGGCAAGAATGCGGGCCATGGCAGACACAAAGGACATCGAAACGAGTTTGCAGACCCTGCCGCAACCCCACCTGTTCAGAGATTATGGGCCGAACGGCTTGCAGGTGGAGGGCAAGCCGCAGGTGCAACGCCTGGTCAGCGGCGTGAGGGCCAGTCTGGCCTGCATCGAGGCCGCGGTGGCCCAGGGCGCAGATGCTCTGCTGGTGCACCACGGTTTGTTCTGGCGCGGCCAGGATGGCCGGCTGACCGGATGGCTGGCGGCCCGCGTGCGCCTGTTGATGGCCCATGACATCAATCTCTTGGCTTACCACCTGCCGCTGGATGCCCATGCCGGCGAGCGCGTGGCCCAAGCCTTGCGCCGCCAGCCGCTGTGCCTGCCTGGCGACGGCCGCCCGTTGCGCCGAGTGGCCTGGTGCACGGGTGGCGCGCAGAACTATTTCGAAGCCGCCATCGCTGCCGGCGCCGATGTGTTCCTGACCGGTGAGGTCTCAGAGCCCCAGGCCCACCTGGCGCGCGAAACCGGGGTCGCGTTTCTGGCTTGTGGCCACCACGCCACCGAGCGTTACGGGGCGCAGGCGGTGGGCGCGTGGTTGGCTGGCCAGTGGGGCCTGGAGCACCGCTTCATCGACGTGGACAACCCGGCATGACGCTGCTGCTGACCCAGGGTGATGCGGCCGGCATCGGCCCTGAAATCATCGTCCAGGCTTGCCGCCAGGGCCACTTGCACGACACCGTGGTGGTCGGCGATCCGCAGGTCTTGCGCCGTGCCGTGCAACAGGTGGCAAAGGCGGTGACGTCCGCCCGTGCAGCTGCCGACGACGGGCTGCTGTGGCCGCAGGTGGTGGTGCTTGAAGCGCTGGCCGACCTTCGGCATGTGCCACCAGGTTGTCTGCCCGTGATTCAACCTGCAAACCTGCCGGCGGGCCTGGCCGATCTGCCGCAGGGCCAGATCGACGCGCGTTGCGGCGCGGCGGCCGCGCGCTGTATCGAGTTTGCTGTGCACGCGGTCAGCGCAGGTCATGCGCGCGGGATTGTCACAGCGCCGATTCACAAAGAGTCGTTGGCCGCCGCCGGAGTGCCTTACCCGGGCCATACCGAGATGCTGCAGGCGCTTTCGCATGCAGTATCAGGCGCAGCCGCTGCAGCCCTCGGCGCAGCCGCCGCAACATCACTGCCACCCCCTGTGCGCATGATGCTGGCCAACGAAGAGCTGCGGGTGGTGCTCGTCACGATCCACCTGTCGTTGCGCAAAGCCATCGAAGCGCTGGACTTCGACGCCGTGCTGCAGACCCTGCAGATCGCGCACCAGGCTGCCGCCGGCTGGGGCCAGAAGCAGCCGCGCATCGCGGTGGCCGGGCTCAACCCGCATGCCGGCGAGGGCGGGCTGTTTGGCGATGAAGAGATCCGCTTCATCAGCCCGGCGGTGGCGGCAGCTCGTGCTTTGGGCATGGATGTCAGCGGCCCCTATGCGCCCGACACCGTGTTCATGCGGGCGCGGCGCGGTGAGTTTGACCTGGTGGTGGCGATGACCCATGACCACGGACTGATTCCGGTCAAATACCTGGGCGTCGAGCAAGGCGTCAATGTCACCCTGGGCTTGCCATTTGTACGCACCAGCCCGGACCACGGCACGGCCTTTGACATCGCGGGTCAGGGTCAGGCCGACCCCTCCAGTTTGCTGGCTGCGTTGCGCATGGCCAGACGTTTGCTGGTTCAGGCTGCTGTTCTGGACTGACTGATGACCATGTTCATCGTCGTGCCGCTGGCCAGGCTCGCCAACTGGCGACGGGCGCGTGCGGTCGCGCGCTCCAGCAGGCTGGCCGTTTCGATCTTGCGCAGCCGCTCTGATTCGCACAGCTTGACCAGCATGCGATAGGTCACCGACAGCGTGCGCCGTTGCTGCGCACCCCAGGTGAAAATGAAGAAACTGCGCCCCGGGCTGACGTGCGACAGCCGCACCTTGTGCCAGCCGCCCTCCAGGTGCATCTTGTAGGCAAAGCCCACTTCAAGCTGCTCGGCCAGTTCGCGGGGTGCGCTGCTTTCCGCGCCACTGGCCAGGTTGGGCAATCCTGGCACCACGATCTGCGCCGGCTGGGCTTCGGCTTCGGCCTCGGCGTTGACTTGGTCGAGGTCGATGTCGAGCCGGCCGTTCCAGTCGACCTCGCTTTCTTGCATCAAGCCCACCTGGGCGGCTTCTTCGGCAGAGAAGTCGATCGGCATGACCGGGTCCGCTGCCGGCAGCGGTGGTTGCAATGTCTGCTGCGCCTGGGGCAGGTCTTCTTGGGTCGGCAAGGGCCTGGCCAACGCACTGTCCACCTGGCGCGCCATCAGATTGGATTCGAGCGGCCGGGCGCCGCTGGACTTCAGGGCCTCGGCATGGGCAGGCATCAATTCGCCGAAAAACGATTGCCGCTGCGGGGCCGGCCAGGCCACCAGGTCCATGCCCTCGGTCAAGGTCCGCATCACCTTGGGCAGTTCACCCAGAAAGGTTTTGCGCAGGGCGGGTGTGCCCTTGGGCTGCACGCTCAGCAACAGATCGCGGCCGACCTGGCGCATCCGCGTGCTCAGCTCGCCGTGGCCACCGTCACGCTGGGCCGCGCGCAACAAGACCTGGCTCCAGACGCGGCTGAGGAAATTGCGCAGGAACAGCGGTGCTGCAATGTCTTTCAGCTCGCCAGCCAGCCGATCGGCGTACAGCTGGTGCAAGCGCTGCTCGTCTTCCTTGTGGGCCAGCACCGAGGCCGCTTCCCGGCTCAGGGCACGCAGTTCTTCGGCGCTCTGATCGGCCACAAAACTCTCCAGCGCGGCCAACTGCTGTTCGTACAACGCCACCTGCTCAAAATCGCCGTCGACCACGTCCTGCACCAGCGTTTTGACGCGGTTCAAGAACGCCTGCGCATCGGGCTGCGAAAAATCGTCGAAAGCAGCCCCCAGCGAGGCGATGCGGTTGACAAAGCGCCGCACCGGGTGACGCCTGGACGAGAAGAATCCCGGGTCCCCCAGAGCTGCGCGCAGCACCGGCAACTGCAAGCGCGCCAGCAGCCGTGCCATTTGCGGCGCCACCTTGGGGTCAGCAAGAATCTGGTCGAAGAGGAAACCGATGACGTCGATCACCATGTGATCCACGCCGCCCTTGCTGGCCTGCCGCAGCTCTTCGCGGTGTTGCAGGATCAGGTTGGCGGGCAGCACGCCAAGGCCCGCAGGGTCTGACAGGCTGTCCGATGGCCCTGCACCTTCACGCTGGAAACCCGTGAAGTTGAGAGCGGCCTCGCCTGGGCCTTGCACACCCCGACCCGCCGAGTGCAGTCTGGAGGCGAGATTGGAGCCGGGATTGAAGTCGGCGTGGGCGTTCTCGAAGCCACCCAGATGGCTGCTGCCCGCAAAATCAGCCGGCCCTTGCCCGCTGCCGCGAAAGCTCAGGCGGCGGATCACCGACATCAGGTTCGGATCGATGTGCCCCAGCAGTTCGCCTGCGCCTGTGTATTGGCGGGTGCCCACTGAGCGGTTTCCTGAATGGCCCCCTGAATGGCCCCCTAAACGGCCCCCTAAACTGCCCCGTTCAGAAGGCCAGAATCGCCCTGGCGCCGAGCCCGAGGAACGCCCTGCCGACGGGCCGTTGCCGCCCGTTCCTGCGCTGTGGTGCCTGCCACCGCTGTGGGTATCGTCGGGGTCTGCCTGCGCTTCTTCAGACGGATCGGTCTTTGGGTCCGCGCTGGCTCTTTTGCCTTCTCGGGCGACCCGGTTGCGCACGCTCAAACCACTGGGGCGCAGGCCCGCCTGGCGCCAGTCGGCCACGATGCTGGCGTAGACGCCGCGCAGCATGCCCGCCATCGAGCGGCCCAGCTCGGTGCTCAGCACCTTGCGCACATCCTCGTTTTCGCTGACGGCTTGCACGGCGCCGATCATCGCCAGGCCCAACAAGTCCGGCCGCAGTGGATTGCGTGCTGGCTCGCCGTCCACCTCGGGCAGCAACGTGCACAGGTAGGCGTCAATCTCTCGCAACTCCCACTCGCAGGCGTGCGCTACATCCATGCCAAAACGGTCGGCCGCGATCTGCGCTTCGATCTCGCTGTCTTCGACCAGGTGCAGTGAATCCCAGTTGCTCTTCGGCACTGCAGCACGGCTGGCAGCGCTGAACGAAGCGTCGCTGCCGGCAAAGCCCGGGTACTGGGAGGGCTCGGCACCCGGGGCCTGGCTCGGGCCTCGATGTGGCTCGGCGCGCGCTGAGGCCGGAGCCGCCAGATGCAGCGCCAGTTCACGCTGCAGCCGCTGTGCGTACAACTCCTTGAAGTGCTGCGCAAACTGGGACGCGCGGCGATTCAGCTCAAACTGCGCGCCCAGCAAGCCATCGCGCTGAAAGGCATGGGTGGCTGACAAAGCCGCCAACCCCAGGCTCTCCACCGTACGCTCGGCAGCTTCCCGCGCCACCAGCATCAGACGCTGGACAGCGGTTTCTAGCGGTGCGGGCAGATGGAGAGGTGCAGCAGGCATGGGCAGTGGAAAAGCGCCGACCGCCACATTGGCAATCGGCCCTTGAAGTATGCGTCACCAGCCCCTGTTCAGGGGGGTTCGGTACCCGTTCTAGCCGCGAATCAAAGGCTCAAAACGGGTGCTTCTCCAGGTGAGCCGCCCGCGCTGGTCGAAAGTTTGGGCATGAAGGTTGGCGCGCACCGGGATTCAGGCGTCTGCCCTTCACTTATTCAGTGAATCACGAATCTCACGCAGCAGCACCACTTCTTCAGGCGCTGCGGCGGGTGCCGGCGCAGGTTCTGCGCGGCGCATGCGGTTCATCTGTTTGACCATCATGAAGATGATGAACGCCAGGATGATGAAGTTGATCAGGATGGTGACGAAGTTGCCGTAAGCCAGCACGGCGCCGGCCTTCTTGGCCTCTACCAGCGTGGTGGCAGTCTGCCCCGCCAAGGGGATGAAGTAATTGCTGAAGTCCAGCCCGCCGAAGATCTTGCTGACGATGGGCATGATCACATCGCCGACAAAGGAATCGACGATCTTGCCAAAGGCTCCGCCAATGATGATGCCCACGGCGAGATCCATCACGTTGCCCTTGAGGGCGAATTCCTTGAATTCCGAGGTGAAGCTCATGTCTTGGAAACTCCTGTTCGTGGTCCAGCCACTGATTTGATTGAGTGAACAAAGGGCGATGCGCCCTGCTCTGGCCAGCCAGGCAGGTTGACCTGCTGTGAGACGGACGTGCGCAGCCGGTACGCGCAGTGCCGTCCCAGGGCGGGGCGAGACGTTAGTGCTTGTTCTAGGCCGAGTCAACCCGGCCGCAAGTCTGGCATCGAGGCAGGCGCCGCTCCCTCTGTGCTCGCAGCTTGCTGGCGCAGTCAAAGCCAGGCCCGCGTCGCTCAGACAGCCCGCTTTTCCGACCTCTGCCGAGCCAGCGCCGTTGGTCTAGAATCATGGGCTTGTTGCGCAGTATCCAGACCAAGAGGACAAGAATGAGTGAGAAGGCCGTCAAACCCGGCACCGGACCTGGTAGCCAAGGCAGTTTCAGTACCCATCCCGGCGTAGACAAGAGCCGGCGCACCTGGATTGCCATCACTTGTGGTGCGGGTGCCTTGGGCGGAGCTGCAGTCGCAGTGCCCTTCGCCAGCACCTTCGCGCCTTCAGAGCGCGCCAAAGCAGCCGGCGCGCCGGTGCAAGTGGACATCAGCAACCTGGCTGCAGGTGAGATGATGACCGTCGAGTGGCGCGGCAAACCGGTGTGGATCATCCGCCGCACGCCCGAGCAACTGACGGGACTGAAGGGCTTGACTTCGCAGCTGGCCGATCCAGAGTCCAACCGCACCGCCTACCCCACGCCCGACTACGCCAAGAACGAGTACCGCTCGATCAAGCCTGAGTTTTTTGTAGGCGTAGGCATCTGCACGCACCTGGGTTGCTCGCCGACTGCCAGGTTCCAGACCGGCGCACAGCCATCTTTGCCCGATGACTGGACAGGCGGTTTTCTTTGCGCCTGTCACGGCTCGACCTTTGACTTGTCAGGCCGTGTTTTCAGGAACAAGCCTGCGCCTGACAATCTCGAAGTGCCACCGCACATGTATTTGTCCGACACGACGATTCTGGTCGGCGTGGACAAGACAGCTTGAAGAAGCCTTCGGAGCTGCCCGCGTTTCCCAGACGCCTCGCAGCTGCTCCTTCAAGCGACTTTGCAGTAACCCCCGAAGTTTGAGGATCACATGGCTGAATACAAGGAAGCGCCCGCCGGCGCGCCACTAGGCACCAAGCTCATCACCTGGGTCGACAACCGCTTTCCGGCGACCCAGCTGTGGAACGACCACATGGCGAAGTACTACGCGCCAAAGAACTTCAACTTCTGGTACTTCTTCGGTTCGTTGTCGTTGTTGGTGCTGGTGATCCAGATCGTCACGGGCATCTTCTTGACGATGCACTACAAGCCAGACGCCGCCAAGGCTTTCGAGTCAGTCGAATACATCATGCGTGATGTGCCTTGGGGCTGGCTGGTGCGCTACATGCACAGCACCGGCGCCAGTGCATTTTTCATCGTCGTGTTCCTGCACATGTGGCGGGCCATGATTTACGGCAGCTACCGCAAGCCGCGTGAGTTGATCTGGATCTTTGGTTGCGCCATCTTCCTGTGCCTGATGGCTGAGGCCTTCATGGGTTATCTGCTGCCCTGGGGCCAGATGTCCTACTGGGGTGCACAGGTCATCATCAACTTGTTTGCAGCCATTCCTTTCATCGGCCCCGACCTGGCGCTCCTGATTCGCGGCGATTTTGTGGTGGGCGACGCCACGCTGAACCGCTTCTTTGCGCTGCACGTGGTGGCGGTGCCGCTGGTGATCCTGGGTCTGGTGGTGGCGCACATCATCGCTCTGCACGAAGTGGGCTCCAACAACCCCGACGGCGTGGAAATCAAGAAAAACAAGGACCCCAAAACGGGTATTCCGCTGGATGGCATTCCTTTCCATCCTTATTACTCGGTGCATGACATCATGGGTGTCAGCGTGTTCTTGTTGTTGTTCTCAGCGGTGGTGTTTTTTGCGCCCACGATGGGGGGTTTCTTCCTGGAGTTCAACAACTTCATTCCTGCTGACCCACTGAAGACGCCTGCGCACATCGCACCGGTTTGGTATTTCACGCCTTATTATTCGATGTTGCGGGCCGTCACCGATCCGATGGTCAATGTGTTTGCGGTGCTGGTGGCCCTGGCTGCGGCGCTGGCGGTGCTCAAAGGTGGCCTGTCCAATAAATGGAAGGTCGCCGTGCTGGTAGGCGCGCTGGTGGCGGTGGTTTTGCTCAAGGCCTTCGACGCCAAGTTCTGGGGCGTGGTGATCATGGGCGGTGCGGTGTTGATCATGTTCCCGCTGCCTTGGCTCGATCGCAGCCCGGTCAATTCGATCCGCTACCGTCCGAGTTGGAACCGCTGGCTGTACGGCATGTTCCTGGTCAACTTCTTTGTTCTGGGCTACTTGGGCGTGTTGCCGGTCACCGATTTGGGCACATTGATATCGCAGGCGGGTACCTTGTTCTATTTCGGGTTTTTCCTGCTGATGCCGTGGTGGAGTCGTCTCGGCGAATTCAAGCCAGTCCCCGACCGTGTCACCTTCCAGCCTCATTGAGCCTGGCGCTCGAACGGGATCGGAGTCAATCAGATGATGAAGAGATTGCTTGTTTCATTGATGGCGTTGGGCCTTTGGCTGTCGGCCGCTGGTTGGGCGCATGCTGCAGCCGGTGGTATCGCCTGGGACAAGTTTCCCAAGGATCGTTTGACCGACATGGCGGCGCTGCAAAACGGCGCCAAGATATTTGCCAACCACTGCTTGAACTGCCACGCGGCCGGGTTCATGCGCTACAACCGTTTGCGCGATATCGGGCTGACTGAAGAACAAATTCGCGAGAACTTGCTGTTCACCGGCGCCAAGGTGGGCGACACGATGAAAAACGCGATGGACCCGGTGGATGCCAAGAACTGGTTTGGTGGTGTCCCGCCCGATTTGACCTTGATCGCCCGTTCAAGAGCCGGTTTTGGTATGGGGGCTGACAGCGGAGCTGACTATCTCTATACCTTCTTGCGCACTTTTTATCGTGATGACACCAAGATCACAGGCTGGAACAACCTGGCTTTCCCGACAACCGGCATGCCGCACGTGTTGTGGCAGCTGCAAGGCCAACGGCGGGCCATCTACGAAGAGGTCAAGGATCCGCACGATGCCACCAAGACGACTCAGGTCTTCAAGGAGTTTGAGCAAATCACCCCCGGCACACTGAGCCCAGCCGAGTACAACCTGGCGATCGCCGATCTCGTGGCTTACCTGAAGTGGATGGGCGAGCCGAACCAAAACGATCGTGCCCGACTGGGGGTGTGGGTGCTGCTGTTTCTGGCGGTGTTCACCGTCATCGCCTGGCGTTTGAACGCGTCCTACTGGAAGGACATCAAGTAGTTGGTAGTCGCCGGCCCGACGCCTGTCAGGTGTCGGCCCAGCAACGCAGTGGGAATGCTTCGAGCACCCACTGCGTTTTGTCATTTTTCGGTCGCACGGTTTGCTGATGGAGCCGCCGACCTTTTCAGTCTGAACAGAAAGGCCTTCCGCCATGATGGTGCTGTATTCCGGAACCACTTGCCCTTACTCGCACCGCTGCCGGTTTGTGCTGTTTGAAAAAGGCATGGATTTCGAGATCCGTGACGTCGACATCTTCGCCAAACCCGAAGACATCGCCTTGATGAACCCGTACAACGAAGTGCCGATCCTGGTCGAACGCGATCTGATCCTGTACGAGAGCCACATCATCAACGAGTACATCGATGAGCGCTTTCCGCATCCACAGTTGATGCCGGGCGACCCTGTGGCGCGGGCCCGCGTGCGCTTGTTCTTGTTCAACTTCGAAAAAGAGCTGTTCAGCAACGTCAATCTGCTGGAAGGCCGAGGTGTCAAAGCCAACGAGAAGCAGCTTGAAAAAGCGCGCGACCAGATCCGCGATCGGCTGACACAGTTGGCGCCCATCTTTCTGAAAAACAAGTACATGCTGGGCGACGATTTCTCGATGCTGGACGTGGCCATCGCGCCGTTGTTGTGGCGTCTGGACTACTACGGCATCGATCTGTCCAAGAACGCAGTGCCGCTGTTGAAGTACGCCGAGCGCATCTTCTCCAGGCCCGCCTACATCGAGGCTCTGACGCCTTCTGAAAAAGTGATGCGCAAATAATGGCGCCTTTGGCTGACCCCCGAGGCAGCGCGAAACGGCGCTTGCAAGATGCCTGAGAACCAGGGCAACTCGACACGGCCCTATCTGTTGCGGGCTTTGCATGAGTGGTGCACCGACAACGGCTTCACGCCTTACATCGCCGTGCATGTGGGCGCCGACGTCCAGGTCCCGATGGAGTATGTGAAGAACAACGAGATCGTGCTCAACATCGGTTTCGAGGCAACTTCCGGGCTCAAACTGGGCAACGAAGCGGTGGAGTTCCGGGCCCGCTTTGGCGGCGTCTCGCGCGACATCATGGTGCCGGTGGGCCACGTGGTCGCCATCTACGCCAGAGAGAACGGCCAGGGCATGGCTTTTCCGATGCCAAGCCTGGCTGACGCTGGCGGCGCAGCGGCCACCCAGGCACCTGCTGCGCCAGCCTTGAGGCTGGCCACTGTGGATGGCGCAGGCAGCGCCCCCACTGCCGTCAAGACCAGAAGCAGGTCCGCTGGCCCCAAGCCCATCGGTGTGCAGACATCAGCGCCGGGTGCAAGCACTGATGCATCCGGCAAGGCCGGCGCCCAGGGCCCCAAGCCGGCACGGTCGCTGCACAGCGCCAGGATGCAGGCGGCCCCTGGCCCAAACCCAAACTCAAGCCCAGGTTCGCCATCTGCCCCCGCCGATGCATCGACCCGCAAGAGCGCCGACAAGCCCAATGACCAACCCAACGACAAACCCCCTGCAGGCCCGCGCCCGACCCTCAAGCGCGTGAAGTGATTCACCCAAAGCCCGGGGCCGCAGCCAGCATGCGCCTCCAAGCGCAGGCTGAAACACCTTCGCAACAGGGTTTGCTTGCGCTGCTCAGGCTTCTACAATCGCCCCTCTTTTGAAGCTGAAGGCCACTGAATGCCGGGCCGGGCCAGAGTTGGCAATGCGCCATGATCCTGGACAGCGCGCCCCGCGTCACGAAACTGGATGCACCGATGAAATCATGAATGGACAGGCCGGCTTAGCTCAGCTGGTAGAGCACCCGCCTTGTAAGCGGAAGGTCGTCAGTTCGACTCTGACAGCCGGCACCAATGGCCTCGAAAGCAACAATCCCCACGCACGGCATGATGCCTCCCTGCGCGCCTGATCTCCCAGCATCCGCAGCCGCTGTGGCTGCAGGCTCGGCTGCGGGCTCGCTTGCGGGCTCGGTTGCAGCTTCACTTGCAGCTTCGGTCGCAGGCTCAGTTGCGGCGCATGACCCGCAGCTTGATCTGCAGCGCCGGCCAGCCTTTGTGCTGCAGCGCCTCTTGCAATTGCGGCAGCATCTGCCGCAATTTGGCAGCAGCAGACGCATTGGCCACCGTCAAGGTCCAAATCTCGTCGTCCAAGGGTCCGGCCTGCACCGCACACCGCAAGCCAGGCGTCAGCAGGTGGCTGATGTCTTGCAGCCTGGCACTGGACTGCTGCACCCGTTGCAGCAAATGGCTCAGAGTGGCGTTGTCCTGCAGCGCCTGTGCCAGCTTGAGTTGCCCACTCAGGCCGCTGTTGGCGCGCGCGCTGCCGGTGGCTGCGGCCGGGGTGCCTGTTTGGGTGTTGCTGTTGCGCCGTCCTGAGACCATGGTCGTAGTGTCTCGCATCGCAAACGGACGCATGAATTTTGCTGCGAGCGGCACGCCATGCAATTGCTGCTGACCAGCAGCCGCAGCGCCCAGGTCAGGGTCTTGCAGCTCAGCCGCTGGCAATTGCTGCTGTGGGCTCTGGGGCTGACAGCATTGGTGCTGGCCTTTTCAGGGTCGATCTACCACCTGGTGTTCTTGAAGGCAGCGCGTGAGGGCTGGCCGGTGGTCAGCCCGCTGGTGCGGCTGATCGTGCGTGATGAGGTGGCTCAGCGCGACCTGTTCATGCGCGAGAATCTCGACGCGATGGCGCAACGCCTGGGTGAGATACAGGCCAAACTGGTGCGCCTGGAAGCCATGGGCGACCGCGTGGCCGGGCTGGCGAACATGAAGCCAGAGGACATCAAGCCGCTGCGCCGCGGTGCTGTTGACGCTGGCGGCGAGCCGACGGCAGCGGCTGCGCAGGCAGTTGGCCAAGATGCGGGCAGGGCGGGCGGGCAGGCCAGTGACAGGGCCAATGGAAAGGCCAATGGAAAGGCCAGCGACAAGGCCAGTGACAAGGCCGGTGACAAGGCAACCCACAAGTCAGGCGAGAAAAGCAGCGCCTTCAACCCGGACATGGGTGGCCAAGGCGGGCCCTACCTGCGCCTGAGTGAGCCTTCTTTGGCGCAGTTGCAGGCCTCGATGCGCTTGCTGGACCAGAGTGCCGACTTCAACATCGATCTGTACACGCTGTTCGAGTCGCGGCTGTTGCAAAGCCGGCTGGTGGCGCTGATGATTCCCAGCCAGGCGCCGCTGGACAGCCCGCCCACCTCGGGTTTCGGCTTTCGCAGCGACCCCTTCACAGGGCTGCCGGCCTTGCACACGGGGCTGGACTTCCCGGCCGAGCCCGGCACACCGATACATGCTGCGGCTGGCGGCATCGTGGTGCGCAGCGACAACCACCCGGCCTACGGCCAACTGCTCGAAATCGACCACGGCAACGGCGTGGTCACGCGCTACGCCCATTGCTCCAGCATCGAAGTGGCCGTGGGTGCGCTGGTCAGGCGGGGCCAAATGGTGGCGCGCGTGGGCAATTCGGGTCGCTCCACCGGGCCCCACCTGCACTTTGAAGTGCTGGTCGAAGGTGTGCCGCACGACCCAGCGCGTTTCCTGGCCCGCGCCCCCCCGGTGGCTTTGCCTGAGTTTGCAGCGCGGCCTGCACGCCGCTGATGCCCCGGCTGATGCCCCGCTGGGTTCTGGGCCGAATGCTAAACTGGCGCGCTTTGCCTGCAGCAGTTCTGAGCTTCGCTGACCGTGTTTGAAACGGAGCTTGTGCTTGGCCGGACTTGTGTTTGACTCGTCTTCGACTTGTCTTTGAGTTGTCTTTGACTTGTGCACGAGCTGGCGCATTGCCCTGCAAATTGCAACATCTTTCCCGCAAGCAGGGCCATAGCTCCCTGGCCGCTGGCAGCCATCCCCATTACTTGAATCGACCCTGACGCATGTTCCCCAAGATCCTGACCCAGATTTTCGGCAGCCGGAACGAGCGTGTGCTCAAAGGCCACCGCAAAGTGGTCGAAAAAGTCAACGCGCTCGAGCCTCAGTTCGAAAAACTGGCAGACGCAGAGTTGCGTGCGATGACCGACACCTTCCGCACCAGGCTGGCCAGCGGCACCGACCTGGACGCTCTGCTGCCCGAAGCTTTTGCCGTGGCCCGGGAAGGCAGCAAGCGGGTGCTGAAGATGCGCCACTTCGACGTGCAGCTGATCGGCGGCATGGTCTTGCACGAAGGCAAGATCGCCGAGATGCGCACGGGCGAAGGCAAGACGCTGATGGCCACGCTGCCGGTGTACCTCAACGCGCTGGCCGGCAAGGGCGTGCATGTGGTCACCGTCAACGACTACCTGGCACGGCGCGATGCCGAGTGGATGGGCCGGCTGTACCACTTTCTTGGCCTGGCGGTGGGCGTCAACGTGCCCGGCATGGACCGCATCGAAAAGCAGGTGGCTTTTGCGGCCGATGTCACCTATGGCACCAACAACGAGTTCGGTTTTGACTATTTGCGCGACAACATGGTGCAGTCGGTGCAGGACCGTGTCGCCCGCCCGCTGCACTATGCCATCGTCGACGAGGTGGACTCGATCCTGATCGACGAAGCGCGCACGCCGCTGATCATCAGCGGCCAGGCCGAAGATCACACCGAGATGTACGTGCAGATCAACCAGATCGTGCCGGCGCTCAAGAGGCAGATCGGTGAAGCCGACCTGCGCACCGGCGAAGGCGTGATCGATGCCGGCGACTTCACGATCGACGAGAAAGCCAACCAGATCTTCCTCACCGAATCGGGCCACGAGAAGGCCGAAGCGATGTTGACGCAGGCCGGCCTGCTGCCTGAAGGCGCGAGCCTGTACGACCCGGCCAACATCTCGTTGATGCACCATGTGTACGCGGCGCTGCGGGCCAACAACCTGTACAACCGGGACCAGCATTACGTGGTGCAAAACGACGAGGTCATCATCGTCGACGAGTTCACCGGCCGCCTGATGACGGGCCGGCGCTGGAGCGATGGCCTGCACCAGGCGGTAGAAGCCAAAGAGGGCGTGAAGATCCAGAGCGAGAACCAGACCCTGGCCTCGGTGACTTTCCAGAACTACTTCCGCATGTACGGCAAGCTGGCGGGCATGACCGGCACGGCCGATACCGAAGCTTTCGAGTTTCAAGAGATCTACGGCCTCGACACGGTCGTCATCCCGCCCAACAAGCCCACCATCCGCAAGGACGACAACGACCTCATCTACAAGACCACCAAAGAGAAGTTCGACGCTGTCATTCTTGACATCCGCGATTGCCACGAGCGGGGTCAGCCGGTGCTGGTGGGCACCACCTCGATCGAGAACTCCGAGCTGATTTCCGATTTGCTGAAGACGGCCAAGCTGCCGCACCAGGTGCTCAACGCCAAACAACACGCCAAAGAGGCCGAGATCGTGGCCCAGGCGGGCAGCCCGGGGGTGGTCACCATTGCCACCAACATGGCGGGTCGCGGCACCGACATCGTGCTGGGCGGCAGCGTCGAAAAGCAGATCCAGTTGCTGGAGGCCGACGAGAGCCTGCCGGCCGAAGAAAGGGCCGGTCGCGCCAGTGCCCTGAAGGAAGAGTGGCAAAGCCTGCACGAGAAGGTCAAGGCCGCCGGTGGCTTGCGCATCGTGGCCACCGAGCGCCACGAGAGCCGACGCATCGACAACCAGCTGCGCGGCCGCTCGGGCCGACAGGGCGACCCCGGTGCCAGCCGCTTCTACCTGAGCCTGGACGACTCGCTGATGCGCATCTTTGCCGGAGAAAAGGTGCGCTCGATCATGGACCGCTTGAAAATGCCCGAAGGCGAGGCCATCGAAGCCGGCATCGTCAACCGCAGCATCGAAGGCGCGCAGCGCAAGGTCGAAGCACGCAACTTCGACATGCGCAAGCAACTGCTGGAGTACGACGACGTCGCCAACGACCAGCGCAAGGTCATCTACCAGCAGCGCAACGAGATTCTTGAAGCGGCCAACCTCGACGCCCAGATCTCCAACCTGCGCAAGAGTTGCATGACCGAGGTGGTGCACGGTTTCGTGCCTGCCAGCAGCCTGGAAGAGCAGTGGGATCTGCCGGGGCTTGAGAAGACGCTGCGCGAAGAGTGGCAGCTGGAGTTGCCGCTGCAGCAGACCGTTGAGGGCGCAGAAAGCATCACAGACGAGGACCTCGTCGATCAGGTGGTAGCTGCTGCAGACCAGCATTTCCAGGCCAAGGTCGAGACCGTCGGCGCAGAGCAATTCACGCCCTTCATGCGCATGGTGCTGCTGCAGAACATCGACAGCCATTGGCGCGAGCATCTGGCCGCGCTGGACTATCTGCGCCAGGGCATCCACCTGCGCGGCTATGCGCAGAAGAACCCCAAGCAGGAGTACAAGCGCGAAGCCTTCGAGCTGTTCTCGCAACTGCTGGACGTGGTCAAGCGCGAGGTCACACGTACCTTGATGACGGTACGCATCCAGAGCGAAGACCAGGCGGCCAAGGCCGCCGCTGCGCTGGAAGAGCAAGCTGCAGCGCTGGTCAACATCACCTACAGCTACCCCAATGCGGACGGCAGCATCGGCAACGATACCGACCGCGCCACAGTGGTGGACGATGTGCCCAAAGTCGGCCGCAACGAGCCTTGCCCTTGCGGCAGCGGCAAGAAGTACAAGAACTGCCACGGCAAACTGGCCTGAAGGTACCCAGTGGACGCCGGTGATCTGAGCCGCGCGCCGCGCGAGTTGAGCACTCGGCGGCTGCGTTTGCTGGCGCCGCAGGCCGAATTCGCCGCACCCTTTGTTGAAAGCCTGAACCACAGCCTGCCCGGGCTTAGCCACATCGGCTGGGCGCAAAAGCCACAGACGCTGGCCTGGGCGCAGCGCTTCATGCAAGCGGGCCTGCGCGCGGTGCAAGCGGGTGAGTACCTGGTGTACTACGCCTGGGCCCTGCAAGGCGGTCACTACGTGGGCCGGGTGGATCTGCACAGCTGGGATTTCGAAGCGCCACGCTGCGAAATCGGCTATGTGGGCGATGCACGCTGCAGCGGCCAGGGCCTGATGCGTGAGGCGGTGCTGGCCTGCGTGCAACTGGCATTTGGGCTGGGTGTTGCGCGAGTGCAGGCGCTCAGCGAATCCGACAACACCCGTGCCCTGCGCTTCGCCGAGCGGGCCCTGGGCTTCGAGCGCGAAGGCGTGCTGCGGTTCTACGAACGCGACGCACAGGGCCGTCTGGGGTCGCAGGTGATGTTCGCTTCCTACAATCCGGCTTCTGTTTGAGCCAGCCCCAGAAAGCCCACCATGCCCGTCAACCTGAGCGCCCCCGATCCCAGCAGCCTGCACCCGGTCCCAGGCGTGCGCATCGGCGTGGCGATGGCCGGCATCCGCAAAGCCAACCGGCGCGACCTGGTGGTGTTTGAGCTGGTGGCCGGCAGCAGCGTGGCCGCCGTGTTCACGCAAAACCGCTTCTGTGCAGCACCCGTGCAGTTGAGCCGCCGGCATCTGATGGACACCGCTGGCGCCGCGCGTGCGCTGTTGATCAACACCGGCAACGCCAACGCCGGCACTGGCTCTGACGGCTTGGCGCGGGCGCGGCGCAGTTGTGCTGCGCTGGCGGGTTTGATGGGCCTGCAGCCCGAGCAGGTGCTGCCCTTTTCCACAGGCGTGATCATGGAAACGCTGCCGGTGGAGCGCATCGAAGCCGGGCTGCCAGCCGCCTTGTCGGCGCTGCAGGCCAGCGCCTGGGGCGAGGCTGCTTTGGGCATCATGACCACCGACACCTTGCCCAAGGCGGCTTCACGTCAGGTCCAGATTGGCGCTTACACCATCACCGTGACCGGCATCAGCAAGGGCGCAGGCATGATTCGCCCCAACATGGCGACGATGCTGGGTTTCATGGCCACCGATGCGGCCATTTCACCGGCCGCGCTGCAAGCGCTGGTGAAAGACGCGGCCGACCAGAGCTTCAACCGCATCAGCATCGACGGCGACACCAGCACCAACGACGCCTTTGTGCTGGTCAGCAGTCAGCAGGCCGGCAACGTGCCCATCCAGTCGCTGGCCAGCGCAGACGGCCAATTGCTTCGCGCAGCGGTGGTGGCGGTGGCGCAGCACCTGGCGCAAGCCATCGTGCGCGACGGCGAAGGCGCCACCAAGTTCATCACCGTGCAGGTGCAAGGGGGTCGTGATGAGGCCGAGTGCAGATTGGCGGCCTATGCGATCGCCCACTCTCCGTTGGTCAAGACCGCGTTTTTTGCCAGCGACCCGAATCTGGGCCGCATCCTGGCTGCAGTCGGTTATGCCGGCATACTGGATCTGGACCAGGGCCTGATCGATCTGCATCTGGACGATGTGCATGTGGTCACCCAGGGCGGCCGCCACCCGCAGTACCGCGAAGAAGACGGCAAGCGCGTGATGCAGCAGTCAGAGATCAAGGTGTGTGTGGACTTGCACCGCGGCTCGGCGCAGAGCACCGTGTGGACCTGCGACCTCTCACACGACTACGTCAGCATCAACGCCGACTACAGGTCATGAGTCATGGCGCGCCACGCGCCTGGCGTGGCGCCCGCGCGCAGCTTGCCGTGCTGCGCTGCTGCCGGAGCAGCCGAGCTTGAGCCCACGCACACCGGTGGCCAAGCGGGGCTGGCTGCCCAAGCTGCCACCTGACGATCTGCTCAACGACCTGCGCTACAGGCGCTTGTTCACTTCGATCCTGACCAGCTCATTCGGCAACCAGGTGCTGATGCTGGCGCTGCCGCTCACCGCGGCTGTGCTGCTGCAAGCCACGCCCACGCAGATGGGGCTGCTGACGGCCATCGAGCTGCTGCCCTTCCTGATCTTCTCGCTGCCGGCCGGTGTGTGGCTGGACCGCGTGCGCAAGCTGCCGGTGTACATCGCCGGCGAATCGCTGGTGGCTGTGGCGGCCATCAGCATCCCGCTGGCCTGGTGGCTGGGTTGGCTCAACATGGGCTGGCTGTATGTGGTGGGCTTCATCATCGGCTGGGTACACACGGTGGCCGGCACGGCGGCGCAGATCGTGCTGACGCAGGTGGTGTCGCGCGACCGCCTGGTCGAGGCGCATGCCAAGAACGCGCTCGCCACCTCAGGCGCCGAAGTGGCAGGGCCAGGCCTGGCGGGCGCCTTGATCAAGGTCTTCGGTGCGCCGCTGTCACTGGTGGTCAATGCGGCGCTGCTGCTGGGCTCGGCGCTGATCCTGATGGGTGTGCGCATCAACGAGCCGCCGCCCAAGGCCGGGCCGTATCCGGCCTCGCGCTTTTTCGCCGACCTGATGGTGGGCTTGCGATTTGTGCTCAATCAGCGCCTGCTCGTCACGCTGGCGGTGCTGATGGCGATCTGGCAGATGTGCCACTACGCGGCGCTGACGGTGCAAATCCTGTACGCCACCCGCACGCTGGGCCTGACCGAGAACCAGGTGGGCCTGTGCTACATGGGCATGGGCCTGGGCACCGTCACGGGCAGCGTGGTCGGGCGCCGCTTGAGCCAGCGCATCGGCCCCGGCCCTTGCCTGGTGGCGGGCTACCTGATCTGCGGCGTGGGCTGGCTGCTGGTGGCGGTGGCACCGGCCAACGCCTTTGGCGTGGCGGCCTTTGCATTGATGTTGATGATGTTCACGATGGGCGCGGTGTTCATCTTCATCAACTTCCTGGCGCTGCGCCAGGCCGTCACGCCCGCACCGCTTTTGGGCCGCATGACCAGCACCATGCGCTGGCTCACCCTGCTGGCCGCCGGCCCGGGTGCTCTGCTGGGCGGCTGGCTGGGCGAACACGCGGGCCTGCGCTGGGCTCTGGGCTTTGCCGGTGGTGTGTCGATGCTGCTGGTGCTGGTGGCCTGGCGACTGCCGATGATTCGCAACCTGAAGTCGCTGCCGGAGCCAGCAGCAGGTTCGCACCCGGAGTAGCGCTGCAGGCGTGCCGGCGGTGGCTGTTGATGGGGCGGGCCCCAATCTTTCGGTCGCTGTGCCGGGCCGCTGTGCCCGGCCGCTGTCCTTGGCTGCTGTCCTTGCCCGCTGTCCTTGACCGCTGCTCATGGCCATTCATCAGATGGCCTAATATCGAAAGCCCTGTCGTCTTCAGCAACCACCCGTTCGCACCATGCACGCAGCCTTGATCTACGCCCCGCTCACGCCGGCGCAACTTACGACGCGCTGGCTGGATCTGCTCGACCAGCCCGGTTTGCCGCAGCGCTATGAGATCGACGAGTTCGGAGAGCCGGTCGAGATGAATCCACCCACCACGGCCCACCAGCGCATCGTCTTTGCGCTTCAGCAGCAGATCGCGGCCCAGCTTGGCGGCGAGGCCCTCCCCGGTATCGGCGTGCTCACCTCCATCGGCATCCGCATCCCCGATGTCGTCTGGAACCCCCGGTGGACTGCTGCAGTCGATCCTGCCAGCCCGGCGCCGCAACTGTGCGTGGAAGTGCTGTCGCCAGACAACCGGCGGCGCGAGATCGAAGAC
Organism: Burkholderiales bacterium; assembly: GCA_038324515.1. Classification (GTDB taxonomy): domain Bacteria; phylum Pseudomonadota; class Gammaproteobacteria; order Burkholderiales; family Burkholderiaceae_C; genus Rubrivivax. The sequence goes on along the minus strand of JBBQIB010000008.1, from coordinate 3,386 downwards.
AAGACGCGCGCCTACCTCGAAGCCGGCGCGCGCGAGGTGATCGTGGTCGAGACCAGCGGGCGCATCCGCTTCGTCGCTGCCGGCGGCGAACGCGCAGACAGCGGCTTCGGCTTGAAACTCACCCTGCCCGAGGGCACGTATCCCGCGTAGCGCACGGGGCGGGGGATCGATCACTCACAGGCACTTACAAGCGAAGTGAAACGGTCAACTTCTGGATTCAGAGTCAAAGTACCTCTGCGCAGAAGGCACCCGGTGTGACGATCCGAGTGCGTCCGATAGCGCCGCGCTGCAAGAGTCCAGCCCGGTGATCGCCCGTAACGAGGACCTCCGCCTCGCTGGCTACCGCCATCGCCAGCACGAAGGCATCGTTCGGATCGTCGGCCTCGATGCCTGTTGGCAGATGTTCCAGCACCACTGCGCGCTGCAGGTTGTTCACCATCGTGCCAACGCGGTGCGGTTGCAGCACGGCCTTGAACTTCGGGTATCGGCTGGCACGGCGCAGTTCATCGAGCTGTACCACCGAGGTGACGATCTCAAAGCGTGCAGCTCGCCAAGCACGGTAGATCACATCGGGCGGACCGTGCGGCGAAATGAGCGCGCTGAGCAGGACGTTCGTATCCAGGACAACGCGCATCGGTACATCAGCGCTTACGCGCCCACTGCACCGACTCGGCGACGATCGCGGTCAGGTCGGCCTCGCTGATGTTGACGTTGGCGGCTTTGGCCTGCTCGGCCGACAACTCAAGGATGTGTGCGCGCACTGCTTCTTCGATGAAGCGCGACAAGTCGCCCTTGCGGCCACCGCCTTGGCCGGCGAGGTACATGCGCACGGATTGGTCGGTATCGGGCGACACCGCGATGTTCCAGCGGACTGAGCTCATGATGATTCCGGTGTTTGGGTGTATTTGTGTTTATACGCCATGTCAGTCATGTCAGCCCTGTCAGTCAAGCCAGCCCTGTCAATCAGGACCACAAAAATCCGCTCAATGGAACGATCGTTTGCGACGCGACCGCCATCTTCAGCAGAGATGAAGTCGCTGCGACTCTTTCGGGTTCAGCCGGAACAGCTGGATCAGCTGAAAAACCGGCTGCTGCCCGGTGAAAAGCGGTCCACCCGGTCGGTGATGATGCCGTCGATGTCCAGCGCCAGCAGGCGGTCCACGTCGGCGGTCTCGTTCACGGTGTAGCACAGCGCGCGCAGGTCGGCGCTGCGCAGCTGCTGGCGCAATGCTGCGTCCATGACCTGGTGGTTGCTGACCACCGCCACGCAGCCCAGCGCTTGCGCCACCTTCAACCAGCCATCCCCCAAGGTGTCGAGCAGCAGCGCGCGCTGCAGATCAGGTGCAGTTTGCATCGCGCCCTGCAAGGCCTGGGGCTGAAAAGAGCTGAGCAGCACGGGCGCCGACCCTTCCGGCCACAGCGTCTGGCAGGCTTGAGCGACCGCCACGCCGGTGGCATGTTCGGTCCCGGGTGTGGGCTTGATCTCGATGTTCAGCGCAAAGTGATTGCGCTGCACGTAGCGGGCAATGGCTGCCAGGCTGGGTGGCGCCACGCCTGCATAGCCGCGGCTGTGCCAGCCCCCGGCGTCCAGCAAGGCCAATTCTGACCAGGGCTTGTCGCCGGCGCTGCCTTGGCCATCGGTGGTGCGCTCCAAGGTGCTGTCGTGCAGCAAGAAGGGCACGCCATCGGCGCTGAGCTTGACGTCGCATTCGAAGGCCCGGTAGCCGTAAGACGCCCCCAGCCTGAAAGCGGCCAGCGTGTTCTCGGGCGCCAGCTTGCCGGCACCGCGGTGCGCGATCCACAGCGGCAGTGGCCACGCTGGCTCGCTCATGGCCGTATCCTTTGACTTGTCTGCGCATCGAACCAGTGCATCTGCTCGGCTTCAAAGTGCATCCACACCGTGCTGCCCATTTTTGGGGGCGTGCGTGTGCCTTCGATGCGCAGCGTCAGCAGTTGTGGGCTTGCTGCCGTCTCAGGCCCAGGGCTTGTCACGTTGCCCAATCTGCCGTACACCAGCCGTTCCGCGCCCAGCATCTCCAGCATCTCGACCCGCAACGGCCAGCTTGTGGCGCCCTGAGTCTGGTCAACCACTTCTGCATGCTCAGGCCTGATGCCCAGGATCAGAGGGCCTGCGCGCGGTGCGGGCCGGGGCAGCGTCAGCGTCTGGCTACCTACCACGAAGCGGGATCCATCGGCAACGCCGTTCAGCAGGTTCATCGGCGGGCTGCCGATAAAGCCGGCCACGAAGGTGCTGGCGGGTGTACCGTAGACCTCTTCAGGCGTGCCCAATTGCTCGATGCGGCCCGCGTTCATGACGATCATGCGCTGCGCCAGCGTCATCGCTTCGACCTGGTCGTGGGTGACGAAGAGCGATGTCACACCCAATTCCTGATGCAGCTTCTGGATTTCCAGCCGCGTTTGCGCACGCAGCTTGGCGTCCAGATTCGACAGCGGCTCGTCGAACAGAAACACCGCCGGCTGGCGCACGATGGCGCGGCCCATCGCTACCCGTTGACGCTGGCCGCCCGACAGCTGCCGCGGCCTGCGTTCGAGCAGGTGCGACAGCTCCAGTGTCGCCGCCGCCTTCTCCACCCGCGCCTTGATCTCGGCCGCCGGCAGCTTGCGAATGCGCAGCCCGTAGGCCATGTTGTCGAAAACGTTGAAGTGCGGGTAGAGCGCGTAGTTCTGGAAGACCATCGCGATGTCGCGCTCGGAAGGGTCGACGTTGTTGACCACCTGCGGTCCGATGGCGATCTCGCCGCCGCTCACTGCTTCCAGCCCGGCCACCATGCGCAGCAGCGTGCTCTTGCCGCAGCCCGACGGCCCGACGATGACGATGAATTCACCGTCTGCGATCTCGGCGCTGATGCCATGCAGCACCTGCAGCGCGCTGCTGCCACTGCCGTAGCGTTTGACGATGTTGCGCAATGAGATCGAGGCCATGGCTGTGTTTACTTTTCCGAGTCCACCAGGCCCTTGACGAACCAGCGCCGCATCAGCACCACCACTGCCGCCGGCGGCAGCACGGCCAGCAGCGTGGTGGCCATGACCAGGTTCCAGTCGGTGGCGGCGTCGCCCGAGCCGATCATCTTGGTGATGCCGACGACGATGGTGTCGAGCCGGTTGTCGGTGGTGATGAGCAGCGGCCAGAGGTATTGGTTCCAGCCGTAGATGAACAGGATCACGGCCAGGGCCGCGATGTTGGTGGCGCTCAGTGGCAGCACCACGTCCTTGAAGAAGCGCAGCGGGCCGGCTCCGTCGATGCGCGCGGCCTCCACCAGTTCGTCGGGGATGGTCAGGAAAAACTGGCGAAACAGCAGTGTGCCGGTGGCGGATGCGATCAGCGGCACCGTCAGCCCGGCCATGCTGTTGATCATGCCGAGGTC
>JBBQIB010000007.1:0-51982 GCA_038324515.1 Burkholderiales bacterium | reverse complement strand
GTTGTAGGTGGCGGCCAGCCAGGCCTGCGCGATGGCCATGCCCACGCTGGTCGCCACCCCCTGGCCCAGCGGGCCGGTGGTGGTCTCGACACCCGTGGTCCAGCCATGTTCGGGGTGCCCGGTGCAGCGGCTGCCGGCCTGCCGAAAGCTCTGCAGATCGGCCATCGTCACCGCCAGGCCTTGCCGCGACGGGTCCAGGCGGGTCGCGGCCTGCACACCGCACAGATGCAGCAGCCCGTACAACAGCGCCGAGGCGTGGCCGACCGACAGCACGAAGCGGTCGCGGTCGGGCCAGGCGGCGTCCTCAGGGTCGAAGCGCAGGAAGCGTTGCCACAGGCAGTAGGCCGTGGGTGCCGCGCCCATCGGCGTGCCCGGATGGCCGGAGTTGGCTTTCTCGACCTGGTCGATGGCCAGGGTGCGCAGCGTGTCGATGCAGCGCTGGTCCAGGCTCTGCAGTTGCTTGCCACCCATGTGTGCGTGGTGCGTCACCAACGCCTGCCAGGCGGGCCGCGTGCTGGACAGCTGGGGGGTGGGCGGCTGGGTGAGGTTCAAGTGGGCCCCGCCGGTACGGCCGGTCCGGCGCACTTCTCGCGGATGCGCGTCAGCAGGGCATGCCACGAGGTGGCGAAGGCATCGACACCTTCTTGTTGCAGCCGCGCGGCCAGAGCGTGGTCGTCGACGCCTTCGCGCCGGAACTCTTCGATCACCGCTTCGGCATAGCCGCCGTCTTGGGGCAGGGCCCGTCCAACCTGGCCATGGTCGGCAAAGGCCAGCAGCGTGCTCTCGGGCAGTGTGTTGATGGTGCCGGGTGCGGCCAATGCCTGCACGTACAGCGTGTCGGGCGCCTGGGGATCTTTGGTGCCGGTGCTGGCCCACAGCAGCCGCTGCGGCTGCGCACCCGCGGCGGCCAGGCGCTGCCAGCGTGCGGAGGCCAGCAGTTCGCAATGCGCCTTGTAGGTGCGCATCGCGATCGCGATGCCCAGCCGGTTGTGGAAAGCAGCAGCCACGTCCTGGTTCACCGCCACGTCCCAGCGGCTGACAAAGAGCGACAACACCGACGCCACCTTCGGGTCCAGGCCGGCCGCCAGACGGCGCTCGATGCCGCGCACGTAAGCCTCGGCTGCGGCCAGCACATGTTCGCACGAGAACAGCAGCGTGACATTCACCGGCACGCCGTCGAAGATGACTTCCTCGATGGCTTCGATGCCCTGGGGCGTGCCGGGGATCTTGATGAACAGGTTCGCCTTGCCCGCCTTTTGCCACAGCCGGTTGGCGGCGTGGATGGTGTGCGCCGCGTTGTGGGCCAGCAGCGGCGAGACCTCCAGCGAGACCCAGCCGTCGACGCCGTTAGTGGCGTCGAAGACGGGCCGGAACAGATCGGCCGCCTGGCCCAGGTCTTCGAGCGCCACTTCGAAGAACATCTCCTCGTCCGACAGGCCGGCTCTGGCCAGAGCGCAGATGCTGGCCTGGTAGCTGTTGCCGCTGCCGCCGCCGGTTTTGTCGTCTGCGCCCTTCGTGTCGTTTGTGTCGTCCCTGACGTCTTTGACGTCTTTGACGTCTTCACCGATCGCGCGCTCAAAGATCGTCGGGTTCGACGTCAGGCCCGTCACCGACAGGTCGCGGATGTAGCGCGCCAGCGTGCCGCTGCGCAGCAGCGTGCGGGTGATGTTGTCCAGCCACAGGCTCTGGCCGAGTTGATGCAATTTCTGGGTGGCGTTCATTCGTTCAGCTTTCAATGGAGGAGCGTTCCGGGTTGCGCCAGCCGCCATCGGCGGCGATGAAGTGGTTCGCAGCGGCCGGGCCCCAGGAGCCCGGGGCATAGGTGTGTACGGCGGGGTGATTGACCAGCACCGGCTCGACCACCGCCCAGGCCGCTTCGATGGCCTCTTCGCGGGCAAACAGCGCGCCGTCGCCCGCCATCGCGTCCGCCAGCAGACGCTCGTAAGGTGACTGCACTTCGCTCAACTCCTCGAGCAGAGAGAACTCGCGCTGCTCGCCCACGAAGGCCTTGCCTGGCCGCTTGACACGTGCGGCCAGCGCGATCGTCGAGCGCGGCGACAGGCGAAAGCGCAGGTGGTTCGCTTCTTCGCGCACCGCCGCGTCGCCAAACAGGTTCTGCGGCGGTGGCTGCAGCCGCACCACCACTTCGCAGGCCGTCAGCGGCAGGCACTTGCCCGAGCGCAGGTACCAGGGCACGCCGCCCCAGCGCCATGAATCCACGTGCACGCGCAGGGCGCAGAAGGTCTCGACATCGGAGTCGTCAGCGACCTGCGCTTCGTCGCGGTAGCCCAGATACTGACCACGCAGGATGTCCTCGGCGCCCAGCGGCCGCATGGCGGCAAAGACATCGGCCTTGTGGCGGTGCACGGCGCCGAAGTCGCGGCTGGCAGGCGGCTCCATGGCCAGCAGCGCGACGATCTGGAACAGGTGGTTCTGCATCACGTCGCGCAGGCAACCCGCACTTTCGTAGAAAGCGCCGCGGCCCTCGACACCGAACTGCTCGGCCAAGGTCACCTGCACGCTGGCGATGTGGTGGCGATTCCAGATCGGCTCGAGAAAGGAATTGGCAAAGCGGAAGTACAGGATGTTCATGATCGCCTCCTTGCCCAGGAAGTGATCGATGCGGAAGATGGCATCCTCGGCAAAGGCGCTCAGCGCCACTTGATGCAGTTCGCGTGCCGAGGCCAGGTCGCGGCCGAAGGGCTTTTCGACGATGACCCGTCCGCCGGCCGCCAATCCGGCGTCTTTCAGGCCGCGGATGACGACGGGGAACAGGTCGGGTGGAATGGCAAGGTAGAACGCTGGCCGCCGTGCACCTTGAAGGGCCAGGCGCAAGGTCTCGAAAGTGCTGGCATCGCGGTAATCGCCGCTGACGTATTGCAGTGCTGACAGCAACCGATCCAGTGCCGCCGGGTCCGCCTCTGCGCCGGCCTGCTCGACGGACTTGTCGACAGCTTCACGGGCCCTGGCGCGCAATTGTTCGACGCGCCACTTCGACGTGGCCACGCCGATCACCGGCACGGCCAAGGCAGCACGCCGACACAGCGCATCCAGCGCCGGGAAGATCTTTTTGTAGGCCAGGTCGCCAGTGGCACCGAACACGACGAGGGCATCGGCGTCAGCGGCGTCGGCGGGGTCAGCGGGGTTACCGAGGTTCATTTCGCCTCCGCTGAAGGCGGATTCAGGGCCGGCTGCTCGTCATGGCCACCGAATTCATGGCGCATGGCCGACTGCAGCCGGTTGGCAAAGTCGTCCTGCCCCCTCGAGCTGAAGCGCGCGTACAGCGCCGCGCTCAACACCGGCACGGGTACCGCCTCGTCGATGGCGGCCTGCACCGTCCAGCGGCCTTCGCCGGAATCCGAGACGCGGCCCTCGTAGCCGTCCAGCGTGGGGTCGGCGGCCAGCGCTGCGGCAGTCAAGTCCAGCAGCCAGGAGCCGATCACGCTGCCGCGGCGCCAGACTTCGGCGATCTCCGGCAGATCCATCTCGTAGCGGTAGTGCGCCGGCTCGCGCAAGGGCGTTGTCTCGGCATCGACGGAGTGCCCGTGCAGCCCCACATTGGCGTGCCGCAGGATGTTCAGCCCCTCGGCATAGGCGGCCATCAGCCCGTACTCGATGCCGTTGTGGACCATCTTGACGAAGTGCCCTGCTCCGTGTGGCCCGCAATGCAGCCAGCCCTGGTCGGCCGGGCTGCCGCCGGTGCGGCGCCCGGGGGTCGCAGCGACGTTGCCCGCGCCCGGCGCCAGCGTGGCGAACACGGGCGATACGTGCTGCACCGCCGCCCCGTTACCGCCGATCATCAGGCAGTAGCCACGCTGCAGGCCGGCCACGCCGCCACTGGTGCCGACGTCGAGGTACGCGATGTTCAGATCGGCCAGCGCCTCGGCGCGGCGAATGTCGTCGTGGTAATGCGAGTTGCCGCCATCGATGACGATGTCACCGGGCTGCAGCAGCGGCGTCAGTTCTTCGAGCAGGCCCTCGACAGCTGCTGCCGGCACCATCAGCCAGACCGCACGCGGCGTCTGCAGAGCCTGTGCGAACAGCTGCAACGACGCCGCGCCCTTGGCGCCGAGCGCAACCAGGCTCGCCACGTTCTCAGGCGCGTGGTCGTGCACGACACAGTCGTGACCGCCGCGCAGCAGGCGCGTGACCATGCTGGCACCCATGCGGCCCAGGCCGATCATGCCGATCTGCATCTTCTGGATCCTTTCAGTTCAAGCCGCGCGGGCGGCGCAAAGACAGTGTAAGCAGCGCCGCACGCCAGCGTCTGTTCGCCAGCGCACCACCGGCGCAGGGTGCCGCCTGGGTTGCGACTACGCCGAGATCTCGCTGTCATTCTCGACGCTGGAAGCGCTGTCGCCCTGAGCACTCGAGAGCTTCGGTTGTTGCACAGGGCAACGCCTGGCCGCCATGTGCGAGATCGCACAGACTGCTCGATCGGGCTGCCCTAGCCTGTGCCAATGACCGCACACCCAAACCCTGACCCGCTGCAACTGCTCGACGCCTATTGGCGCGCCGCCAATTACCTGTCGGTTGGCCAGATCTTCCTGTGGGACAACCCGCTGCTGAAGCGGCCGCTGGCCCTGACCGACGTCAAGCCCATGCTGCTCGGGCACTGGGGCACCACGCCCGGCCAGAACTTCATCTACGCGCACCTGAACCGCGCCATCAATGCCTACGACCTGGACATGATCTACATCTCGGGCCCCGGCCACGGCGGCCCGGCGGTGGTCGGCAACACCTACCTGGAAGGCAGCTACAGCGAGGTCTACCCCGACATCAGCCGTGACGAAGCGGGGTTGAAGAAACTGTTCAGGCAGTTCTCGTTTCCGGGTGGCATCCCCAGCCACGCCTCGCCAGAATGCCCAGGCTCGATCCACGAAGGGGGTGAGTTGGGCTATTCGCTGAGTCATGCCTTTGGTGCCGCCTTCGACAACCCCGAGCTCGTCGTGGCCTGCGTCATCGGCGATGGCGAGGCCGAAACCGGCCCGCTGGCCACCGCCTGGCAGTCGAACAAGTTTCTCGATGCGGTCACCGATGGCGCAGTACTGCCGATCCTGCACCTCAACGGCTACAAGATCGCCAACCCGACGCTGCTGGCGCGCATCACGCGCGAAGAACTGGATCAGTTTCTGCGCGGCTGCGGCTGGTTGCCGATCTTCGTCGAGGGCCATGAGCCCGCCGCCATGCACGCCCTGATGGCTGCGGCGCTGGACGAAGCGGTGCTGGAGATCCAACGCATCCAGCGCCAGGCCCGCCAGCATGGGCAGACCGAGCGCGCGCGCTGGCCGGTGATCGTGCTCAACTCACCGAAGGGCTGGACGGGGCCGAAGGAAGTCGATGGCCAGCCGAACGAAGGCAATTTCCGCTCGCACCAGGTGCCGCTTCATCCGGCTGACCACGCCGGGCACCTGAAGCTGCTGGAAAGCTGGCTGCGCAGCTACCGCCCCGAAGAGCTGTTCGACGCCAACGGCACACTGCGGCCCGAACTGGCCGCGCTGGCACCGAGCGGGGCGCGACGCATGGGCGCCAACCCGCATGCCAACGGTGGTTTGCTGCTGCAGGATCTGCATCTGCCCGACTACCGCGACTACGCGGCACTGGTGCCCGAACCCGGCGTGCCTGGCATCGGCGACACGCGCGTGCTCGGGCCCTTTCTGCGCGATGTGGCGCGGCGCAACGAAACCGAGCGCAACTTCCGCGTTTTCGGGCCGGATGAGACCATCTCCAACGGCCTGGCCGCGATGTTCGAGGCCACCAACCGCCAGTGGCAAGCCACCACCGAGCCGGGCGACCAATGGCTGGCCCCGACAGGGCGGGTGATGGAAATGCTCAGCGAGCACCAGTGCGAGGGCTGGCTCGAGGGCTATCTGCTGACCGGCCGGCATGGCCTCTTCAACTGCTACGAGGCCTTCATCCACATCATCGACTCGATGTTCAACCAGCATGCCAAGTGGCTGAAGGTCAGCGCAGAGCTGCCCTGGCGGCGCAAGATCGCGTCCCTGAACTACCTGCTGGCCTCGCATGTCTGGCGCCAGGACCACAACGGCTTCACGCACCAGGACCCGGGCTTCATCGACCACGTGGTCAACAAGAAGGCTGCAGTGGTGCGCGTGTACCTGCCGCCCGACGCCAACTGCCTGCTGTCGGTGATGGACCACTGTCTGCGCAGCCGGCACTATGTGAACGTGGTGGTGGCGGGCAAGCATCCGGCGCCGCAGTGGCTGACGATGGACGCGGCCGTGGCGCATTGCGCCGCCGGCATCGGCACCTGGGACTGGGCCGGCAACGAGGCGGCCGCTGCCGCGTCAAGCGGCGACCCCGACGTGGTCATGGCCTGCTGTGGCGATGTGCCCACGCTCGAGACCCTCGCCGCCGTACAGATCCTGCGCGAAGAACTGCCGGACCTGCGCGTCCGGCTCGTCAACGTGGTCAACCTGATGCGGCTGCAGCCGCCCAGCGAACATCCGCACGGCCTGGGCGACGACGCCTTCGACGCGCTGTTCACGCGCGACAAGCCGGTCATCTTCGCTTTTCACGCCTACCCGTGGCTGATCCACCGGCTGACCTACAGGCGCACCAACCACGGCAACTTCCACGTGCGCGGCTACAAGGAAGAAGGCACGATCACCACACCCTTCGACATGACGGTGCTCAACGACCTGGACCGCTTCCACCTGGTGATGGACACCATCGACCGCCTGCCGCAGACCGGCGCAGCAGGGGCGGCGTTGAAAATCAGGCTTGCGGCCAAGCTGGTGGAGCACAAGCAGTACATCCGCACACATGGGCAGGACATGCCCGAGATTCGCCAATGGCGCTGGCAGCCTGCAAGCTGAAGGCGCCGCAGGCTTCGCGCCCGGCCGGCGCAGTCAGAAAAGACTCTCAGCCTCTCAGCCCAACTGCTGGGCGTAAACCGCCTGACCGGCCGCATAACAGCCACACGCCGCCGCTTCAAGGCCCTTGCGGTCCAGCACCGTCAGCTCGCCGCGTTTGTAGATGATCAGCCCACGACGCTGCAGTTCGCCGGCAGCCACCGTCACGCCCACCCGGCGCACGCCCAACATGTAGGCCAGGAATTCGTGCGTGACGTGAAAGCGCGCGTTGTGGGCGCGGTCCTGGCTGATCAGCAGCCAGCGCGCCAGCCGCGGCGCAATCAGATGAAAGTGCAGGCAGCCGGCCGACTGCACGGTCTGAGCCATCAGCACGTAAACGTAGCGCTTCAACTCGCGCAACAGCACAGGGCTCTGCGCCAGCGCGGCCCGGAAAGCCGGGGCGCCCACACGCCACGAGGTGCCGGGGCCCTGCACCAGCGCGCGCAGCGGCGAGATCGCCACCCCCAGCACCAGATGCGCACCCAGCATGCCTTCGCGGCCGACCATGCCCATCTCCAGCCCCGGATGCTCGTCGTTGCAGGCCACCAGAGAGATGAAACTGTCGGTCGGGAAGTAGACGTGGAGCGTCGGTGCGCCGGCTTCGCACAGCACTTCACTGAGGCTCAGTTCGACCTGCTCGCACAGGGCCAGCAAGCGCGTGCGCTCTCGGGGTGGAAGGCGTTCAATGAGGTAGTTCTGTGCAGGGATCAACTGGGGCTCCGCTTGCGATTTCCAGGCCAGTCTGAGCGTTGCACCGTCGCGCGTCCGTGCTATAGCGTACATAGGCACGGCGACACTCCGACACTCCGACACTCCGGCACGCTGGTTCAGCGGCTCAGCGGCTCAGCGGCTCAGCGGTTCAGCGGCTCAAAGGCTCAGCGGCTCGTCGGCTCAGCGGCTCACCGAGCCTGGCGGTCCGGCAGCAGGCGGTCGTATTCTTTTTTCACCACGGCGTAGCACTCGCAGGTTCGTGCCTCCAGACCGGGGCGGTCGAGCACTGTGATGTGGCCGCGCTTGTAACGGATCAGGCCCAGCTTTTGCAGCTGCAAAGCGCCTTCGGTGACGCCTTCACGGCGCACGCCCAGCATGTTGGCAATCAGCTCTTGCGTCATCACCAGCTCATTGCCCTGCAAGCGGTCCAGGCTCAAAAGCAACCAGCGGCACAGTTGCTGGTCCAGCGAATGGTGGCGGTTGCACACCGCTGTCTGGGCCATCTGCGTGATCAGCGCCTGCGTGTAGCGCAGCAACAGGTGCATCACCGGGCCGGCCTGCTCGAACCCTTGCTTGACGTCGCGCGCAGGCAGCCGCCAGCCTTCGCCCGCGCTTTGCACCACGGCGCGACTGGGCGTGGACTCACCGCCCATGAAGAGCGAAATGCCGACCACGCCTTCATTGCCAACGACGGCAATCTCCGCCGATGCGCCATCTTCCATCACGTAGAGCAAGGAAACGATCGCCGAGGTGGGGAAGTACACGTGGCTGAGCGTGCGGCCCGACTCGTACATCACATGGCCGAGCGGCAACTCCACCCACTCCAGCAGCGGCTGCCAGCGCTGCCATTCTGCGCCGGGCAGCGCGGCCAACAGGTGGTTCAACTTGGGGTCTGACGGTGTCGGCATGGGTCCTGGGGCAGAGGTGGAGACACACGGACATGCATCGTCCACATGGCGCCTGAGAGCTTGAGCGCTTGAGCGCTTGAGCGCTTGAGAGCGTGACCGCTTGACTATAGGCCCCCAGTACGCCACCGCTGTGTGCAGCGCGCAGACGGCTGACTGCGCCAGATGCAGCGAATCCATCGCGCTCGGAATCAGGCCGATCCTGCGAGCGCCGGTTTCAGCATCAGATGTGTCCCAGCAAGAGCAGCACGATGACGACGACCAGCGCCCACCGGGTTCATCTATCAGACCCGTGCGTCAGCGGATCCCTGGCCGGGCCCGAGGAGCGGTGCAGCGCCGCACGATCCGGTTTTGCGGCGGTCAGCAGCGGCACCACGAAACAGCCGTCGTCAGCCAGCGCGCGCCACGCCAGGCAGGCGCCCGGCAACAGCAGCTTGGGCCCACCTACCGCATGCCAGGCCCCGGCTTGCGCCAACGCCTGGCTTGCCTCGCAACGCAACAGCAGAAAGTGCAGGCTGCGCCCGTCGCGACGCAGCGTCAGCTCGGCGCTGGGCCAGTGTGGTGGCAGGGCCGGGTCGAGTTGCAGGGTGTCGGCGCCCAGTTGCAGGCCGAAGAAGGACTCGATCGCCGCCCGGTGCATCCAGGCCGCAGAGCCCGTGTACCAACTCCAGCCGCCGCGCCCGACGTAGGGCGCAGCGGTGTATACATCGCCGGCCATCACATAGGGCTCGATCTCGTAAGCTGCGGCTTGCGTCGGCTCGACCGCGCGGTGCGCTGGGCTCAGGTGCTTGAACCAAGCCCAGGCGCGCGCCAGAGCGGGCGCCGGGTCGGGTTGCGTCTGCGCCCAGGCCAGCTGCGCCATCAGGGCCCAGACGCCGGCATGCGAATACTGGCCGCCGTTTTCGCGCACTCCTGGCGGGTAGGCCTGGATGTAGCCGGGGCTGGGGTCGGAGTTCACGAACGGCGGCGTCAGCAGCCGGATCAAGCCGGCGTCGTCGTCGACCAGCTCGGAGGCCACCGCGGCCATGGCCTGCGCCTGGCGGTCAGCAGGCGCCAGACCTGACAGCACGCTCCAGGCCTGGGCGATGAGGTCGATGCGCGCCTCGGCGTTGACGTGCGAACCCAGCGGCTGGCCGTCATCGAAAAAGGCCCGCACGTACCACTGGCCGTCCCAGGCCGGGCCTTGCAGCGCTGCTTGCCAGCCCTCAGCTGCTTTCTCCCAACCTGCTGCGCGCGCGCTGTCGCCGCGCCCATGTGCGATCGGTGAAAAGTCCGCGACCAGCTTGCCGAGAAACCAGGCCAGCCAGACCGATTCGCCGCGGCCCTGGATGCCGACGCGGTTCATGCCGTCGTTCCAGTCGCCACTGCCCATCAGCGGCAGGCCGTGCACACCCACACGCAGGCTGCGGTCGATGGCGCGTGCAGCATGCTCGTACAGCGTAGCCTGCTCGATGCTGACCTGCGGAATGCCGTAGCTGTCCTCCGCACCTTCGGGGATCACCTGGCCGGTGATGAAAGGCACCTTGCTGTCCAGCACGGCCAGGTCGCCGCTGACTTGCAGGTAGTGCGCCAGGGCGTGCGGCAGCCACAGCAGGTCGTCGGAGAAATGTGTGCGCACCCCTGCCCCCAGCGGCACATGCCACCAGTGCTGCACATCGCCTTCGGCAAACTGGCGCGATGCACACAGCAGCAATTGCTTGCGCAGCAGCGCGGGCGCAGCCCAGCCCAGCGCCAGGGTGTCCTGCAGTTGATCGCGAAAGCCGGTCGCGCCGCCAGCCTGGTAGAAGCCCGCCCTGGCCCACAGGCGGCAGGCCACCGTCTGATACAGCAGCCAGCGGTTGACGAGGGCGTCGAACAGCGGGTCGGGCGTACGCACCGAGACCGCGCCAAGCAACTCATCCCAGGCCCCCAACGCGATGCGCAACCGCGCCTTGGCACTGACGCTGGCGGCAGCCTCGACAAGCGCCCCGGCGGCCTCGGCGCTGGCTGCCCAGCCGAGCAGGAAGACGCGCTCGGCTCGAGCGCCGGCCTGCAGCGTCATGCTGCACGCCAGCGCGGCGCACGGTTCACCTTCGCCACCTTGCTGACCCAGGAAGCGATCGGGCAGCACAAAGCGCCCGCTGGCATCGAAACATTCGCGCCTGTCGCAGGTCCAGTCGCGGGGCAAGTCGCGGATCAAGTCGCGGGTCAAGTCACTTTCTGCGGTCTCGCTTTCGGTGCCGCCGGTCAAGGCCCAGAACGCCGTCCCGCCGCCAAAGCCGGCACTGGCATCGTGCTGCGTGGCCATCAGGGCCGTGAATGGGGGAGCATCCTGCGCCGTGTGCTGCGCGGTCTGTACCGTGCGACGGTCGCTGCGTACAGAGCCGAGCAACCACTCCACGATGCCCACCAGGCGCACCGAGGCGCTGCGCGCGCCGCGGTTGACGATCTCCACGCGCAGCTGCCGCACTGCCGTCTCGGCGTCCACGCACCAGCACGCCGAGACCTCGAGATCGCCTCGACGGTGGCTGATCGTCGTGCTGCCCTGGCCGTGGACGACGCGGTATTCGACCGCCGCGTCGCCCAGGGCCGATGCGGTCGCACTCCAGACCTCCCGCGTGCGCAAGTCCTGCAGCAACAGCCACTCGCCAGGGGCGTCAGACAGCGCGTCGTTCGACCAGGGTGTGAGCTGGTTCAGCCGGCTGTTCAAGGCCCAGCTGGTGGCCGCACCGGACTCGGTGACCAGGCTGCCCAGGCCGTCGTTGGCCAGCACATTGGTCCAGGGCCGCAAGGGGCGCAACGCACCGCGCACCTCGAAGGCAAACGCGCCGCCGTCCGTGGCGAACCGGCCCGTCGGTGGGACGGCAGGGTTCGCGCCTGCACCGGCAACCGCCGGCACCACCCGCGTGACACCTCGTTGCCGCACTGTGCGTGCGGCATCGAAGCGCTCGGCCCATTCGCCGACATGCTGTGCCAGCGGCCGACCATCGGCGAAGAAGCGGACGCGCGCCAGGCTGTTCAGCGTGGCCATCACTTCGCCCGGCAGGTCTTCGGCGCGCAGCAGGTGCAGGCCCGCTTCTGCCGCGCCGGCGCGCGCTGACGCAGCAGCGTCATGCCTGTCGCGCACCGTGCCCAGGCTGCGCTGCAGCGCCATCAGGTACGAAGCCGGCTCGGAATTGACGACGACCAGATCGCAGGCCACGCCGCCCCAGGACCACAACTGCAGCGCCTGCACCAGCGCCTGCACCAAGCCCAGCCCGGGTTGCGTGCTGATGGCCACCAGGATCAGCGGCCGGTCGCCCGAGATGCCGTAACGCCACAACAGCCGACGGTCGCAGATGGTGGCTCGGCCGGCACCGGCGCCAGGCCGTGGCAGGCTTTGCACCAGGGCACTGGTCAGGGTCTGGATCGACGCCAGGTTCTCGGCCGCCAGGCGCAGGCCATGCAGCCGAATGCCGGCCAGCGTCGACGACATCAGCGAGGCGCGCTCGATGTGGCTGTGCTGGCGATGTTTGTCGATCACGGCTTGCAGCGTCGGCGCGTGCGTGGATGCGGTGGTGGCGAAGGTCAGGCAGGCGTGGCCCTGGGGCGGGATGTGCAGGCGCACACCCAAGGCGCACACCGGGTCCAGGCCGGTTTCGAGCAGGACTTCCTC
This sequence comes from Burkholderiales bacterium, assembly GCA_038324515.1. Classification (GTDB taxonomy): domain Bacteria; phylum Pseudomonadota; class Gammaproteobacteria; order Burkholderiales; family Burkholderiaceae_C; genus Rubrivivax. The sequence goes on along the minus strand of JBBQIB010000007.1, from coordinate 39,857 downwards.
GCCCCCATTGCCCACTTCACCCACTTGACCCACTTGACCCACTTCGCTCACTCCGCCCGGTTCGCCTGGTTCGACCGGTTCGCCCGGTTCGTCCACTTGCGGCCAGTCTTCCATCTGCGCCAGCGGCGCGCAGGGGTGGCGGTTGCGGCCCAACCAGCGGCGGCGGTCGGTCTGATAGCGCAAGCCCTCGACCGCGGGTTCGGCGTTGGCCAGGAAGTGCGCGGCCAGCAGGCTGGTCTCGCCGCCCAGACGCGCGCGGCGCTCGAAACGCAGGGCCTGCTGCAGCGGCTGGGCATGGGCGCTGACGAAGAGGTTGCCGAAGGCCGGGTGCGACTCGTCGGCGCGGGCATCCGCCAACGTGACCTCGAAAGCCGAGATGAGCTCCAGGCTCAGCGCTGCCGTGCCTGGGTTGAACAGCTCCACGCGTCGAAACTCGATGTCGTCTTCAGGGCTCACCCAGACGGTGACGCGCGCATGCAGGTCGCTCCAGCGGGCCTCGAAGCAAACCCGGTCGGCGTGGAACAAGCTGGTGTAGCGCCCTGCCGGGTCGGGCGCCGGGTGCTGGGTCAGCGAGACCAGGCCAGCGCCCCCGGCGCGGCGCAGGTAGAGGAAGCTGCCCCAGGCGTCGCGCAGCGCGTCATCGCGCCAACGGTGGATGTCGAGGCCGCCACAGCGGCTGGTACCGGCACCGTTGGCGCGCAGGCTCACGCTGTAGCGGCCGTTGGACAGCAGCTGCGTCGGCTCTACCGCGTGCTGGCCCGGCGTCAGCGCGCGCAGCAGCGCAGGCACGCGCGCCCGCAGCGCCGGCGGCAACTGCGTCGGCGGGGCGTACAAATGCGAGATCTCGCGCGGCGCGCGCTCATGCAGCAGCGAAGCGACGGACTCGAGGTGCGGATCGGCCATGCCCCAGCGCTGCGCCACGCCGTCCAGCAGCACGTTGGCCAGCGCCACGATCGACATGCCCTGGTGGTGGGCCATGTAGGTTTGTACGCGGGTAAAGGACTCACCGCCCGTCTGCCGCGCGGGCGAGAAGTCCAGCGCCTCGATGAACCCGTAGCGGCCACGTGCGCCCTGCCCCTGCATGGCTTGCAGGTTCAGGCAGGCGGCCTGCGGCGCGATCTGCGCCGCCAGTATCGTGGCGTAGGGCGCCACCACCAGCTCATCGGGCGGCGTGCGGCGCAGCGCCAGGCGTGGCACGCCCTGCGGCGCGTACTGATACGCCAGCGTGTGGTCGCTGCCGGCGTAGGCCGATTCCGAGATGCCCCAGGGCACGTGATGCAGCGCGGCGAAGCGCCGTTGTTCGACCAGCGCCGCGGCGCAGGCTTCGGCCAGCGCGCTGCCGCGCGGCTCGGCCAGGATCAGCGTGGGCATCAGGTACTCGAACACCGACCCCGACCAGGAGCGCAGCGCAGCAGCAGCGGCGACGGCGAAGTACGGCCGGCCCAGGGCCGCCCAATGGCGCACCGGCACGTCGCCCTTGGCGATGGCCAGCAGGCTGGTCAAGCGCGACTCCGAGGCCAGCAGATCGTAGAAACCGGCATCGAGTTGCTGCTCGGCGACGCGCCAGCCGATGTGCAGCAAGTGGCGCTTGCGCTCGTACAAAAAGGCGAAGTCAGGGCGCCAGGCTTCCACGCGGCAGCGGTCGGCCATGACCTGAAGCCGCCGCACCGTCTTGTCATCGTGGCCTGGCGCCAGCGGGTGTCCGGCCAGTGCCAGACAGGCCTGCGACACCGCCAGCAAATGGCCGCTGAGGTTGCCGCTGTCCACGGTTGACACGTACATCGGCAGCAGCGGCTCGCCGCTGCCGGTGTCGTACCAGTTCAGCAGGTGGCCATGGTCGCGCTGCAGCCGGTCGACGCTGTCGAGTGTGGCTTCCAGGCGGGCCAGCAGCTCGTGTGTGTCGATCCAGCCGAACTCGCGCGCGCAGGCCGTGCTCAGCAAGTACAGGCCGATATTCGTCGGCGAGGTGCGGCGCGCCAGCATGTCGTGCGGTGCGGTTTGCAGGTTGTCGGGCGGCAGGTGGCGGTCGGCGGCACTCACGCAGTGCTCGAAGTAACCCCAGGTTTCGCGCGCCAGGGTCTCCAGGTAAAGCCGGTCCTCCGCGCCCACGGTGGCGACTGCCGGCGCAGCGACAGGGCGACTGACCCACCAGCTCCACAGCGGCGCGGCGCCCCACAGCGTGCACAGGGCCAGCGCCAGCCACGGGTAGGCGGTGCCTGTGGCAAGCAGCACGACCAGCAGCCCCAGCGCCACTGGCGGCGTGGCAGCGTGGCGGCGCAGCGCGGACCTGAAGTCGCTGCGCGCAGCAGCCTGCGCGCTGGACGCGGTCGTCCATTGCAGCAACTGCCGGTGGCTGATCAACAGCCGCCACAGCGCACGCGCGATCGCGTCAACGGCCGCGCCGGCCTGCTGCAGCAGCATCGCGACATGCCACAGCCCACCGCCCAGCGCACGAGCAAGGTCGATGCCGCCCTGGCGGAAGAAGTGCAACTTGGCGACCGCCGCCCGGCTCGGCACCAGGCCCGCCAACGCGCCCAGCAAGGGCCCGATGGTGAAGGCCAGGAAGACCAGGACCAGCACACGCCAGGCTGACAGGCCCGGGGGTGTTGCGGCCATCGCCAGCACGAGAAGCGCCAGCGATGCCGGCGCCACCAGCGAGCGGCGCAGGTTGTCGAACAGCTTCCAGCGATTGACCGCGCCGAGCGGCCAGCGCCCCAGGTTCAGCAGGAAGGGCAACAATTGCCAATCACCGCGCGTCCAGCGGTGCACCCGCGAGGCCGCGACCTCGGCATGGGCGGGCGCGTCTTCGATCAGCACGATGTCGCTGACCGCAGCGCAGCGCACCAGCGCGCCCTCCAGAAGGTCGTGGCTGAGCACCCGGCCGATGGGCAGGCGCCCGCCCAGCACGGCGTGCACGGCGCGCACATCGAGCAAGCCTTTGCCGCTGAAGCTGGCTTCGCCGAACAGGTCCTGATGGACTTCGGAGCTGGCGGCGCTGTAGGGGTCGATGCCGCACTGGCCGGCAAACAGGCGGTGGAACAGCGTGTCGTCGCTGGGCTGCGGCAACGGCGTGACCAGGCGCGGCTGCAGCATGCCGTAGCCGCGGACCACGCGCGTGCCCTGGGCGTTCAGGCGCGGTCGGTTGTCGGGATGCGCTGCCACGCCGACCAGTTCACGCAGACAGCCGGGCGGCAGCACCGTGTCGCTGTCCAGGGTCAGCAGGTGCACGGTATCGGCAGCGATGGCGCTGCGCGCTCCGAGATCGAGGAAGGCTGCTGCATCGCCACCGACCAGCGCGGCCACCAACTGTTCAAGTTTGCCGCGCTTGCGCTCCCAGCCGATCCAGCGCCGTTCACCCTGGCTGTGAAGGCGGCGGCGGTGCAGCAGGATGAAGCGTGGCGCCTGCAAGGCTTCGGCGGGGTGGCGTGCGTTGAGCAGGTCGACCTGTGCTGCAGCGTGCGCGAGCAAACGTTGGTCGCTGCCGGTGTGTTCGCTGTCGGCGTCAGCCCAGTCGGAGAGCAGCGCGAACTGCGCGTTGGCTTCGGGATTGGCCAGCCAGTGCTGGTAGAGCCGGTGCGCCAGCAGCTCGATGCCGGCCTCGTCGATCAGCATGGCCGGGACGGCGACCATCACCCGCTGCTCGGGCGGGATGCCGGCGGCCAGGGCGAGCCGCGGCAGCAAGCGCGGCGTCGTGGATTCGCTGATCAGGCGGTGGATCATGGCCACCGCCGTCTGCGAGGCCGGCAGCAACGCCAGCACACCGGCGCCCCAGGCCGCGACGCCGGCTGAAACCTGGAAGGCCGGCGCCAGCAGCCAGCCCAGCAGCACCAGGGTGCCGGCGAGCACCGCGCCGAGGTACAGCGGCAGGGTCGCCCAGCGGCTGGCGGCGCGCCAGCCCGACCCCAACCGCGGGTGCAGGCCAAGCGCGCGAGACAGCTGGGCCCGGCCCGCACCCCGCAACCAGTGACCCGCGGTGCTGGTGTCAATCGAAGTTTCCACGGTGGCAGCGACCGACCCTGGCTTCATCAGTCCAAGCAGGGTCTGCGCAACTTCGGCCTCGTTGCGCCCACTGCGCCGGGCCAGGCGCTCGATGGCATGCAGGGTCTGGTCTTGCGTGAGGCTGTGCTCGGCCGCAAAAGAAGGCGCGCCGAGCATCTGCTGCATCAGCCGGCTGCTGCGGTTGATGATCTGCGGCCAGTCGGCGTCGCCGATCAGTCGCAGCGAGGTGACCGCATTGCTCACACTCAGGTTGTCCGCAGTTTGCTCGATGCTCTGCCGCGCGTGCACGGCAGCGAGATCAGGCAAGGCGGCCTGCAACCAGTCGCGCACCGCTGCCGGCACCTCGGCATGGGCCTGAATGCTGTCGTCGAGCAGGCGCTGCGCCAGCTGCGCCAGGAAAGGCGTGGCCACACCGCGCTGCGCCAACAGCACGCGCACAGACTCGAGCCAGTCCACAGCGCAGTGCGGCAGGCGATCGCAAGCCCGGTTGGCGACCTCGCGTGCGACCTTCTCGGCGGCCAGATGCTCAGCCAGGCGGCGCAGGTTTTCGATCAGCACCACGCGCAGCGTCGTGGGCAGGGCCCACATCTCGCCCAGGCGCAGCACGCGGGTGTCCTGGTACGCCGACAGGAAAGTCACCAGCAGTTCCTCGTCGAAGGCGCCGTCGGTGTGGGCGACGAAGGCCCAGGCCACGCCGTAGACGCGCGGCAGGCCGGCCAGCGGTTCGTCCAGCAGCACCGGCAGCGCGCGGAAGTAACTGCGCGGCAGCCCATCGTGGACCGCCAGCAGCTGGGACTCGATGAGGTGGAAGTTGTCCAGCAGCCACTGCGAGGCCGGGCTGATGTCATAGCCCGCAGCGGCCTGGTCGGCGATCACCGCCTGCGCCTGGCGCAGCACGCGAATGTTGTCCTGCAGGCGCGGGAAAAAGGTGGCGCGGCGCATTGCCGGCCGTTCGGCCCGGTGGGTCAGGCCCAGGCTGCGGCCGTGCTGCGCAAAGCGCTGGGAGCCGAAGATCTCCGAACGCAGCGGCGCCGCCAGCGCGCCTGCAGCCGGTTCAAGGAGGTCAGCCAGGGCTGATGGCAGCTCGGGCAGCAGGCGCCGCAGGGCTCCCGCTGCCATCGGCTAAAGCACCATCCAGGCCAGGCCAATCACGACCGCGACCACCGCCATGACGCTGAAGAGCCGTGCCAGCACGAAGCCGCGCACGGACTGCGCACCGCAGTGCATGGCCACGCGGCGTGCACCCTCGCCATTGCACTGTGCGAAGTGTTTACCCAGCGCCTCGAGCTCCATCGGCGTGGTGTCGGTGGTGTGGCCGTAGGACGAAGTCATCCAGACAGGCTCTGTGGCGGCTGTCGCTGTGGCTGTCATTTCGAGCCTTTGAACGGGTGAAGAGGAAGCTGGGGGGATGTCATGACAAACCTTCGGGATGGGACCTTCCGACGCCCGTTGGCGCCGTAGCAAGGTTTTAGGGCGCTTGCCGGCTCTCGTCTGTGCGCTGGCGAACACCCACGTTCTACTCACGCTGTGTGCGCCAACACACAGACGGCGGGGGCGCCGTGCGCGACAACCTCGTCCATGCGTGAACAGATCGAAATCTCCCCCAACCACAGCAACCTCAGCGATGGCGGATGGCGCGTTGCCAACGGCCCGACCGACACCGGGAGCACAACCTTGACCAGCAGCTTGTTCGCGCCGGTCGAGCCTTTGCCACCCTTGCCACTGCCTCAGGGTGACGTCGGCAGCAGCGAGTGGGGCATGCTGTTCAGCGCCGTCATTGCGCGCATGCATCGCGTGGTCGGCATGCCGGGCGACGCCGAGTCGCTGCAAAGCAGGCTCGAGGACTGCCTGCTTGCACTGGAAAACCTGCAGACGCTGCTGTCACAGCAGCGTGGCGGCGCAGGCCGGATGAAGCGCAAACTCGCAGTTGCGAATGTTGCGCTTGAAGCAGCCAATGCCGCGCTGAGCAGCAGCCGCGAAGGCGAGCGGCGCGCGCAACACCTGGCCACGCACGACAAGCTCACGAGCCTGCCCAATCGCTACGCGTTCGACGAGCGGCTGGACCAGGCCCTGGCCCCGCTGGACCGGCCGGCGCCCGCTTTGGCGGTGTTCTTCGTCGATCTCGACGGATTCAAGCCGATCAACGACTGCCACGGTCACGCCGTCGGCGACGAGTTGCTGCGCATCGTGGCCACTCGTCTGGTCGGCGCCGTGCGCAGCAGTGATCTGGTCTGCCGCATCGGCGGCGACGAGTTTGCCTGCCTGGTGGCCCAACCGCTTGCTCGCCAGCAGCTCAGCCGTCTGGCCCATGAGCTGTTCGCCGCCGTCTCATCCCCGGCACAGATCGGTCCGCTCAAACTCAGCGTGCGGCCCAGCATCGGCATCGCACGTTGCCCCACTGACGGCGATACCCGGGCCACCTTGCTGATGAACGCCGATACCGCCATGTTCCGCGCCAAGCGGGGGCGGCTTGGCCATGCCTTCTTTGATCGACGCAGCGACCGCTGAGGGCCAGCGGTCTTTTGAGTGATCACAGGGCAACCTGGCCACTTCGCAGTGCGCTTGAAGGCACCCCCTTCCAGAAAGGCCACCCATGATGACGCGCAGACCCCTGATACTCGGCGCGGCCGCATGCGCAGCAGCACTGCCGGGCTTGAGTGCGTGTTCGGGCAGCACGGCTGTGCAAGACGCTGCGCTGGCCTTGCGACGCAGCACTGCACTGGCTAACAATGACGCCAGCAGCGGTGCCGGAAACGTTGCAATCAATGACGCCAGCAAAGACGCCAGCAAAAACACCCGCATCATGCAAGAACTGGTGCGCAGCGCCACGCTGGCGCCGTCCAGCCACAACACCCAGTGCTGGCAGTTTCACATCGCCCAGGCATCGATCGCGATCACGCCTGACCTGGCACGCCGCTGCCCGGCCGTGGACCCGGACGACCACCACTTGTTCGTCTCGCTGGGCTGCGCCACCGAAAACCTGGTGCAGGCTGCGCTGGCCCACGGGCTGCATGCTGAACCCCTGTTCAACGCCGAGCCCAACGGCGCGAGTGGCGGCAGGATCGTCATTGGCCTGGAGACCACGAAGCCGTCTGCATCCCCGCTGTACCCAGCCATCGCCGAGCGTCAATGCACACGCGGCGACTACGACAGCCAGCCGCTGACGTCGGCTGAGTTGCAGATGCTCGAACAGGCCGGCACAGGCGACGGCGTGAGCGTGCGGCTGTTGACCACACAACCTGCCATTGAAAGTGTGCTGGCATACGTGGTGGCAGCCAACACCGAGCAAATGGGCGACCCGGCTTTCGTCGCCGAACTCACGTCCTGGATTCGCTTCAGCGTCGACGAAGCGCTGCAAACCGGCGATGGGCTCTTTGCCGCAGCCTCAGGCAACCCAGCGCTGCCACGCTGGCTGGGCAGCCGCATGATGGGCCTGTTCTACACACCGAAGTCCGAGAACGAAAAGTACGCGCGGCAGATTCGCAATTCGGCCGGCATCGCGGTTTTTGTCTCAGAGCGCAACGACAAAGCGCATTGGGTCGAGGCCGGCCGCTGCTGCGAGCGCTTTGCGCTGCAAGCCACGGCTTTGGGCATCCGCAATGCGTTCTTGAACCAGCCGGTGGAGGTCGGTGCGGTGCGGTCGCAGTTCGCTGTTTGGCTGGGCCTGCAAGAAGGTGAACGCCCCGACTTGGTGGTGCGCTTTGGACGCGGCCCCGCCATGCCGTGGTCAATGCGGCGGCCGGTGCAGGCGGTGCTGGTCTGAAGGCGGGAAGTCCAAAGTCAATGGAGGAATGCCATGAACTGGATCGGATGGACGGCTGGAGGCATTGGCCTGCTGGGAGCCGCAGGTGCGGGTCTGGTCGCTTGGGGCAACGCACGCTGGGCCAGCGCGACTCAAGCGCAAGTGGCGCTGCTCGAAGCCGCCAGAGTGACTGCGCCTTCAGCTGTGCAAGCGGCCCTGCAGAGGGTCTATGACGAAAGCGAACTCGAAGGCCTGCCCGCGCCGGTGCAGCGCTACTTCCGCGCCGTGCTGAAGGACGGCCAGCCGCTCATCGCCACCGCAACATTCGAGCTCGCCGGCACGATCAACATGTCGGCGACAGGCGATGACTGGAAACTCTTCACCTCCTGGCAGCGCGCCATCGTCCACCGCCCGGGCTTCCTGTGGAACGGCAGCGTCACCATGTTTCCAGGCGTGGCTGCCCATGTCCACGACAGCTACATCGCGGGCCAGGGCACGCTGCACGCGGCAATGCTGCGCTTGTTCACGGTAGCCGAGGTGCAGGGCGGCGGCGAGATCGCCCGTGGTGAGCTGATGCGCTACTTCGCCGAGATGGTGTGGTACCCCACCGCGCTGCTGCCCAGCCAGGGCGTGCGCTGGGAGCCGGTGGACGACAGCTCGGCGAATGCCACCCTGGTGGACGGGCCGATCACCTTGACTTTGTTGTTCGGCTTCGACGAGGCCGGGCTGATCACCTCCGTACACGCCGACGCGCGCGGCTCCGCAGTCGGCAAGGGCATGGTCATGCTGGCCTGGGACTGCAGCATGTCGAACTACGAACTGCGCCACGGCATGAGGGTGCCGACCCGAGGCGAGGTTGCCAAAGGCGGCAAGTCCTACTTCGTCGGCGACCTGACATCGTTGGTCTACGAGTTCTCGCCATGAACGCGCTGCAGGAGATGCCGGTGCCATGACCTGGCTGTATGCCCTCCAGTTCACGCTTCCGTTGAATCTGGCCTTCCCACTGGAGCCGGTTCGTTATCTCGTCGTCAATGGCGGCAGCAGCAGCAGCACCAACGGGCACCTCGAAACGCTCGACACCCGCGTTCCCCGCTACCGCGCGTGGCGTGGGCAATCCTATGGTGTCGATCTCGTGGCGCTGGACAGGTTCGGGCTGCGTGCTCAGGGTCCGCAGCCTGCCGACCCCCGCGCTTACGTCATCTACGGCGCACGCGTGCTGGCGCCCTGCGCTGGCCAGGTGGTGATCGCCGTGGACGGACTGCCTGACATGCAGGCGCCAGAAGTCGATCGTGAGCATCTGGCCGGCGATCTTGTGCTGCTGCGCAGCCTGGATGCGGATGTGATGCTCGGCCACCTGCAGCGGGGCACTGTGCAGGTGCGCGCGGGCGCCAAAGTCGCCGTGGGAGATTGGCTCGGTTGGGTGGGCAACTCAGGCAACACCGGCGAGCCACACTTGCACATCCACGCGCAAGATCAAGGCTCGACCGAAGCGCCGCTGGGTGGCGAGCCACGGCCCATCCAATTCAACGGACGCTTCCCGGTGCGCGGCGACCGATTCGAGGCGCCATGAGCATGAAAACACACGAGATTCTCGTTGCCGCTGACCTCTTTGGCAGTCCCTCTTTTCGCACTCCCGTCATGGCTACTCGTATCTCTCAGTTTCGCCCCTTCGTTTTTGTAGTCGCGCTCTGTCTGCTGGCATCCCTGTCGGTCAGCGCTGCGGGTGCTGCGGTCTATCGCTGGGTGGATGACCAGGGCAAAGTCCACTACGCAGAAATCGTGCCGCAGCGATACCAAGACGTCGCCAAGCGCGTGGATGCTCCAGCCGATGAGCCCAGTGCCGAGCAGCGCCGCGAAGCGCTGGTGCGCGCTGAGCAGAGCAAAGAAAAGGCCACGGAGTTGGGCACGCAACGGGCCACTGAGCGGGCTGCGGACCGGGCCGCCGAAAGGCAGCAAGTGCCCACGGGCACCCCGCCTGCGGCTGCTGCATCCCAGCCAGCGGGCAAGCTGCCAGCCCAGACGCCCAACGCTCAAACGGACTGCAAAACCTGGCAGCGCTTGCATCAAGAATGCATGGCGTGCTTCGGCCCATTCAGGACCGTGGGCGGCGGCATCAAAGCTGAGGCCTTCGAAAATTGCAATGTCGTGCCAGAACCACCTGCTGGCCGCTGCAGACCGCAAATTCCATAGTGCTGCGGGTGATGCCTGCGACAACCATGCCTGTGACAACCCTGCCTGTGACAACGATGCCCGCAAAAGGCATCCCGTCCGATCAGCCGCATCAGGGCCGGTCACACCTGGGTCGGGCACGACGACGAAGTGCGCGCGGCCATCGTTCGGTTGCTCCTGCCTTTGGACAGGCCGTGATCGAATCGATGCGTGCCGCGCCATGAAACGCATTCTCGTGACCGGTGCCACGGGTCAGGTCGGCTCGGCCTTGATCGCGGTGCTGCGTGCGTTCGACGACATCGTCGTTCGCGCAGGCGTGCGCGACGTCACCACGGCTACAAAGAAGTGGCGTGGCGATTCAAACGTGCAACCGGTGGCCTTCGACTTCTCTGACCGAGCTGCTCAGGACGCTGCGCTGGCCGATTGCGACAGTCTCTTTCTGCTGCGTCCACCGCAACTGACCGGCGACTTTGGTGACCTGATCTCGCGGGCCCGCCGACACGGCGTCGCGCACATCGTGTTCTTGTCGGTGCAGGGGGCACAAAGCAATATTTTTGTACCGCATCACAGGATCGAAAAACGACTGGTGGCCAGCGGCGTGCCCTGCACGATGCTGCGGCCGGCCTACTTCATGCAGAACTTCACCAGCACGCTCCACGAAGAACTGGTGCGCCGGCACCGCATCTTCCTGCCGGCCGGAAACGCCCGGTTCACCCTCGTCGACATCGGCGACATTGCTCGTGCGGCAGCACGGGTGCTGACGCAACCCGGTACGCAGCACCATGGGAAGGCCTACACGTTGACTTCGGAAACACCGCTGAACTTTCAGCAGATGGCCGATCTGTTGACGACGGGTTTGGGCACATCCATCCGCTATGTTTCGCCGCGCCCATGGCGCTTTTACCTTACGCTGCGGCGCGACGGTCGCGACCCCGGCTTGATCCTTGTGATGTTGCTGCTGCACATGCTGCCGCGATTCACCGGCACGCCACCCGTGACGCACACAGTGGCCGAGCTGACAGGCCGAGCGCCGATCGAGTTCACGCAATTCGTCGCGGCCCATCGCGACGAATTGCTCTTGCCACCGACAAGGCCATGACGGTGCAGCTGCCCGCGCGCCTCAGCCCGGTCGCGACTTCCGTGCCCCTTGTCGATGTCCGCAAGGTGCACTCCACACAATCCCTGCTGGCGTTCTTCGCCCTTGCGTTTGCGTGGACCTGGACGGGGGGGTTGCTCGGCGCCGCGCTGAAGTCGGACTGGCCCATTGCGGCCACAGCGCTTTCAATGCTGAGCGGCTTCGGGCCGAGCCTCGCGGCGGTGGCTGTTGTGTCTTACACCACGGGGCGCACGGGCCTGCGCCGCTGGCTGACGCGGTGCCTCCAGTGGCGCGTGGGCTGGCGCCGGCTGCTGTTGGCGTTCGCATTTCCTGCTGTCTTCATGGGTCCGGCAGCGGCAGCCCATGTGGCGCTGGGTGGCACTTTGCCGCCATCACCCGCTGCAGACCATGTCTGGCTGGCGGTGCTGAATGTCTTGCTCATCTTCCTGGTGGGCGGCCCCCTGGGTGAGGAGTTCGGCTGGCGCGGATACGCCTTGCCAGCCTTGCAGGCGCGCTGGGGCTGGCGCGTGGCCAGTGTGGTTTTGGGCGTGATTTGGGCGGTCTGGCATCTGCCGCTTTTCTACAGCGCGGGCAACCTCCAGAGCCAGTGGCCGTTTGGGTGGTTTGCGCTGAGCGTGATCGCCTCATCGGTGCTGTTCGCGTGGTTGTTCAATCGAACCCAGGGCAGCGTCGTCCCGGTGCTGGTGCTGCACACCACTGTGAATGCCTGGCTGATGATCATTCCGATCACGGTGCTGCCTGACAGCAGCAATCTGCGACTGACTCAGTTCGTCGTCGGCATCCTGGTACTGACGGCCGTCGTGACGCTGCTTCTTGGCGAGCGATCGCACATCAAGGTCGAGAGGCTTCTCTAAGGCACGCCTGACCTGAAGACCGCGTGCCGGCATCTCGCCCTCCACTACCGGGTGAGACCCGTATCCGTTCGCTGTCGCACAGACAAACCTGGACGAACCGCGTTTGATGACATTTTCAACGTCAGCGGTACCAGTCGAAGCAAGTGAAGCAAACGAACTTATTGAGCGTCCCGCCGCCCGACAGCTCAGCTGACGACGCAGATCTTGCCGTGCAGGAAAACCCAGACCACGGCAATCCGTCGCAGCACCCGAGTGGCGCGGCGCAGACTTTGCTGAAGCCCCAGGAAGCCAAGCGCGAGGCCAAATCGGTGCTGGCGGGCGGCGGGGAGGTAGCAGGCGCGACTGCGGGCGTAGCCGTCGGCGCCGCGCTCGCTGGTCCCCTGGGTAGAAGTCAGCAAAGCCCGAACCCCCAGCGCATCGAGAGCCTGCCGGTTGATAGGGTTCCGGTCCCCGCAAGCTGCCCCGTCGCCGACCTATTTGCCACCATGCAGCGGCATCAGGATCGCTGAAATGGCCGAATCATGATCTCCATCTGTCGTGGCTTCGCTTTCGCCCTGGGCACCGTGCTGAGCGTGACATGCCATGCCGATGGCGCATCGATCGCAAAAAACGGTATGGGGGCTGCCCTGGCTTGCCAGACCTGCCACGGAGCGGCTGGCGAGGGGCTCGCGCAGGCCGGCTTCCCCCGCCTGGCGTCTTTGGGTGCCCCGTACTTGCAGCGCCAGCTCGACGCCTTCGCGGACGGCACACGCGTCAACGCGGTGATGATGCCGATTGCCAAGGCCTTGTCGGTGGCTGACCGCGCTGCAGTGTCTGCGTATTACGCCGCATTGCCTGTACCCACTGTACCCACCGTTCCCACCGCTCCCACCGCTTCCGCCACAGCGCTGCCAGTGGCGCCTGCATCCGCCACTGCCGCGTCGCCAACACCTTCCGGGATCGGCGCAACCCTGGCCACCCGCGGCCGCTGGGCCGACAAGCTGCCGGCGTGCGAGCAGTGTCACGGCCCAGGTGGGCGTGGCGTGGGCCCGGACTTCCCGGCACTGGCCGGGCAGAGTGCGGCCTATCTCTCCAACCAGTTGACGGCATGGAAAACCGGCGCGCGACCGCCGGGCCCCATGGGCCTGATGGCCGTTGTGGCAAAGAAGCTGTCCGACGCCGAGATCAGTGCAGTTGCCGACCACTTTGCCTCGCTGCCTGCTGGAGTTTCACGATGACGAGCACACGCCCATGGGCTTACCTCGGCGCCGCCCTGGCGGCGTTGGTGATCGGCGTCGGCCTCTATGCGGGCGGCGCGTTCGACGGCCTCGGCAGTGAGCCCCACAGCGAGCGCAAGGCGGCTGCGCCGGTTTCGACGTCGCCAAACGAGGTGGCATCTGCTTCGCGAGCGGCGAATGATCTCCCAGGTGATCCACCGCGCGCTGAACTCACGGCGCCGGCTGCCGCGACCGGCACACAGGCGGCATTCCGGCCGCCAGCTGAGAGCGAGTTGCCGGCTGGCGAGTTTGGTGACGTGATCCGGCGTGGCCGCGAGATTTTCATCGACACGCCTCGCGCAGCACCCGCGTACGTGGGCAACAGCCTGCGCTGTGTCAGCTGCCACCTCGACGCAGGGCGGCTGGCGGATTCGTCACCGATGTGGGCCGCATTCGTCAGCTATCCCGCCTACCGCAGCAAGACCCAGAGCGTCACCACCTTCCAGCAGCGCTTGCAAGGCTGTTTCGAGTACAGCATGAACGGCAAGGCACCGCCGCTGGGCGCGCCGGAGCTGGTGGCGCTGGAGAGTTACGCGTACTGGCTCGCATCCGGCGCAACGGTCGATCCGAAGATCGCGGGTCGCGGCTACCCGGCGCTGGCGCGGCCGGCGCAAGCGGCGAACTTCGCCCGCGGCAAGCAGGTCTATGCCCAGAATTGCGCGCTCTGCCACGGCGCAGACGGCGCAGGCCAGCACGCGCAAGACGGCACTGCCGTGTTCCCGGCCCTGTGGGGACCAGACTCGTTCAACTGGGGCGCCGGCATGGGGCGCGTCAACAACGCCGCTGCCTTCGTCAAGGCCAACATGCCGCTCGGCCTGCCCGGCACGCTGAGCGAGCAGCAGGCGTGGGACGTGGCGCTGTACATGAACAGCCACGAGCGGCCGCAAGACCCGCGCTACACCGGCAGCGTGCAGGGCACGCGGAACGACTTCCACGCCACCGAGGATTCGATGTATGGCCGCGAGGTGGCGGGCAAAGTGCTCGGTGCCAGCGGTCCGCCCAAGGCGTTCAAGCCGTCGCAGCGAAACTGATGAAAACGCAAGCCGGTTCTTCTGACAACACTTTGTGCTTTGCAGGCGCGAACCTACCTCAGCGCGATAGGGACCCACGGACGCAAGTTATGAAGGCTTGCCTCATCCGCCAAGGCGAAATCGCCTGGTCGCTCAGCGGCCAGCCCACCTTTGCCTTCTAGGCCATGAACAGAGGATGAACGCACCTTTCAGCATGCGTTCACGGTGGGTTTTCCACAATGCCACTCAACGAGAAAGGAGCGGCCTGATGGGTATCAAAGTTGCCAGCGTCTCAAGCTGCAGGATGTGCGACTGCAGGGCGAATCGTTTGTCGTGCGCTCACTGGATTCACAGGAGCTAACCGTGAAAAATCACGCCTTCCTGCGTCGTGACTTGCTGGCACAGGCATTGGCGATGGCACTGGCATCGGCACTGGGCCTGACCGCCTTGCCCGCACGCGCCGATGACGATTGCGATGCGCCGGTGGAACGCTGGCAGTCGCGCGAGGCCGTGCGGCAGATGGCGGCGCGCCAGGGCTGGAAGATCCAGCGACTGAAGATCGACGACGGCTGCTACGAGATTCGCGGCACCGACGCCCAAGGCCGCGCCTTCAAGGCCAAGATCGACCCGGAAACCCTGAAGGTGTTGAAGATGAAGCATGAAGAACGCGAGCGTGCCCGGGAACGCGATCGTGATGACGAAGGCGCCGCGCAGCGACCCCGACCACCGTGACCGGACGGCGACGCCACACCATCGCCTTTGTTCAACTCTGGCACCGCGCGGCGTGGCCAGATCGCGTCACCCCAACCCTGCTGGAGTATCCCCATGTCCAAACCCCTATTGACCCTCCTGGCCGCCGCCTGCGCACTGGCCCTTCCCGCCCTGGCACACAGCCGCCATGTCACGCTGACCGCCCAGCTCAAGAACTACGGCGGCGATGGTGCCTACCTGGCCGCCTACCTGACCGACGCCAAGGGTGCTTATGTGCGCACGCTGTGGGTGGCTGGCGGCAAAGCCAAGTACCACAAGCATCTGTCCGACTGGAGCCGCTTGTCCGCCGGTGACGCCAAGCGCCTGGACGGCGTCAGCGGCGCCAGCGTGGGCGCGGGTCGCGCGCTCAAGGTCACGGCCGAGCTGGCCGATGCCCTGATCGACGCGGGTTACGAGATCCGCATCGACGCCGCCGCAGAAGACATGCGCGACAGCCCGTCAGAGATCCGCGTGCCGCTGTCTGCCGCCAACGCCGGCAAGCCGCAGGCCGGCAAACAGTACATCCAGTCGCTGACATTCCAACTCGAGTAAAGGGCGCACGACGCATGGGCTGGAAGGCCATCCACCGCTGGCTGGGCCTGACGATCGGCACCCTGGCCGTGGTGCTGGGCATTTCGGGCGCCATCCTGGCGGTCGATCCGGTGCAGCAGGCGTGGCAGGCACCCGCCGCGCCAGACGGTCTGCCGGTGGCCACGCTGGTGGAGCGCGTGACACGCACCGTCACAGGCGCGGAGGAAATACGCCATCTGCCCTCGGGTGCCATCGTGGTGTTCAGCTTTGACGGCGACCAGCCGCAGGCGTCTTATGTCGACCCAGCCGATGGCCGGGTGCTGGGCGCCTGGCAACCCTCGGCGCTGCCGCGCTGGGTGAAGAACCTGCACCGCTCGCTGCTGCTCGGCGACGCCGGGCGCTGGGTTGCAGCGGGCACCGCGTTGGCCATGGGCTTGATCTGCGTCTCTGCCCTGGTGCTGCTGCTGCGCCGCATGGGCGGCTGGCAGCGGCTGGCGGCACGGGTGCGGGGCTCGCTGGCGCAGCGCATCCACGTGGTCGCGGGCCGGGTGGTGCTGGCGGTGCTGTGCCTGAGCTCACTCACGGCGCTGACCATGAGCGCCTCGACCCTGGGCCTGGTGGCGCTGGACGCTGGGCCCGAGCCAGACGTGGCCTCTGCAGTCCCTGCGGTATCGGCGCTGTCGGGGCTCTCGGCGCTATCAGCGCTATCGGCGGCCAACGGCCCAACTGGCCAGATGGCCTTGCCCAGCGCGCAGCTTGTCCTGCTGAAAAGCCTCACTGTGCAGGACTTGCGCAAGCTGAATTTTCCCGCCGCTGCCGACCCCAAGGACACCTGGAAGGTCGCCACCCGTCAGGGCCAAGGCTGGATCGACCGCTACTCGGGGCAGACGCTGGCCTGGCAAGACGCCACCCTGGCACAGCGCATTGATGACTGGGCTTTGGTGCTGCACACCGGCGAAGGGGCTTGGCTTTGGGCCGTGGTGCTTGGGTTGGTGGGTGCCAGCGTGCTGCTGTTCTGGCTGTCGGGCGTGGTCATGTGGTGGCAGGCGCGCCGCCTGGCGCCGCACATCACGGGCAACTGCCCGCTGGCCCAGGCCGACGTGCTGATCTTCGTGGCCAGCGAAGGCGGCAGCACCTGGGGCTTTGCCCAGACGCTGCAGGACGCGCTGAGCCAAGGCGGCCACCGCGTGCACACCAGCGCCCTGGAGGAGTTTCAGACGCTGGCCGCCACCCAGCAGGTGTTTGTGCTGGCAGCCACCTACGGCGAAGGCCAGGCCCCAGCCCACGCCAGCCACGCCCTGGAGATCATCGCCAGGCTCAGCCCCGGGGCCACGCCCGTGCCGGTGACGGTGCTGGGCTTTGGCGACCGGCAGTTCCCGGCCTTCTGCGCCTTTGCCCAGGCGCTGGAGAAAACGCTGCGCGGGCAGGGCTGGCCTGCACTGCTGCCGCTGGAGTGCATCCACCAGCAATCGGGCCAGCAGTTCGCGCGCTGGGGCGAGGCCCTGGCACAGGCGCTGGGCGAGGGCCTGGTGCTGGCGCATGTACCGCGTGTGCCGACCACCACCGCGCTCACGCTCAGCGTGCGCCAGGACTACCCCGGTGCTGATGGAAAGGGCGGGAAGGGCGGAAAGGGCGGAAAGGGCGGGCAGCGCGGGCAGACCACGGCAATCTTGCGCTTTACGTGGCCTGCTCAGGGGCTGGCCGCGCGCCTGCGCGGGCACGGTCTGGCGCACTTTGACGCAGGCGATCTCGTGGGCATCGTGACGCCGGGTTCTGCCGTGCCGCGCTTCTACTCGCTGGCGTCGGGCTGGCAAGACGGGTTTCTGGAAATCTGCGTGCGCCAGACGCCCGGCGGCCTGTGTTCCACGCACCTGATGGGCCTGCAGCCGGGGGACTTTGTCGCCGCCTTCATCCGAACCAACCCGGGTTTTGCGTTGCCCCGAACGCGGCGTCCCGTGGTGCTGATCGGGGCCGGCACAGGCGTGGCGCCGCTGGCGGGGTTCATTCGGCGCAACGACAGACACAGCCCCATGCACCTGTACTTTGGTGGGCGCGACCCGGCGCGCGATTTCTTCTTCGGCCCCGAGATTCAGCGCTGGCTCGGCGAAGGGCGCCTGGCAACTTTGCAGACCGTTTTCTCCCGCGTGCCCGACGGCGGCGGCTACGTGCAGGACGCCCTGCGCCGCGACGCCGAGCGCCTGCGCGACTGGGTGACGCAGGGCGCCATCGTGCGTGTCTGCGGTGGCCGCGCCATGGCGCAGGGCGTGGCCGAGGCGTTGGACGTTGTGCTCGCGCCGCTGCAGTTGAGCGTGTCGCAGCTCAAAGCCAAAGAGCGGTATGCCGAAGATGTCTTCTGAACCTGCTGCGCCCTGCAAGCGCATCACCCTGCACGGCCCGACCATGGGCACACGCTGGTCCGTCAGTCTCGACCTGGATGGCACCATGGACTTGAAGGCTCTGCGCCAGGACCTCGCCGCTGCGGTGGAACAGGTCGACGACCAGATGTCGCCCTGGAAACCCAACAGCGACCTGATGCGCCTGAACCGGGCGCCGGTGGATGTTTGGGTGGACCTGCCCGTTGCCATGCTGGAGGTGCTGGACTGCGCGTTCGACATCTGCCGCCTCAGCGCGGGCGCGTTCGATCCCGGCGTAGGAGCCCTGGTCGATGCCTGGGGCTTTGGCGCGGTGCGCGATACACCCGACGCGGAAGCGATCCGCGCCGCACGCCAACCCACGCTGCGCCCAACCAACGATTGCCTGGAGCTGGATCGGCCCGCAGGCCGCGCCCGCAAGCATGCCCCCTTGCAACTCGACCTGTGCGCCATTGCCAAGGGCTACGCGGTGGACCGCATGGCCACCTTGCTGCAGCAGCACGGCGTGCAGCATGCGCTGACGGCGCTCGACGGCGAGCTGCGCGCCGTGGGCAATCAAGCCAACGGCTTGCCCTGGGCCGTGGCGCTCGAACGCCCCGAGACGGGGCGTCGCGCCGTGCACGGGGTCATCGAACTGGAGGATCTGGCCGTGGCCACCTCGGGCGACTACCGACGCTGTCTGGCAGTGGGCGATGCGCGCCTCGCGCACACCATGGACGCGCGCCGCGCCGCACCTGTGAACAACGCGGTGGCATCGGTCACCGTGCTGGCCAGCAGCTGCATGCACGCAGACGCGTGGTCCACGGCCTTGCTGGTGGCCGGACCCGGTGAAGGCTTGGCCATGGCGCAGCGCATGGGGTTGGATGCGCTGTTCCTGCTGCGCCGTACCGAAGGGCTGGTGGAGATGGGGCTGGGCCGGTTTGGCAGGTCCGCAGATCAGTCAAGCTGTGCACGCCACACGAATTGAAGCAGCCGTGCGGATCCTACGGCTGAGAGCTTTTTCGAGCGTGACCGAGCAACGCGTCAAAAGGCGTCCGATCTAGGCGCAAAGCAGCCATAGCTTGGGCTTTGGCGCGCATTTGCAAAGACGAGCGGGCGTCTTTTGGCGTGATGAGTGGGCATGATCGAAAGACTCTCAGCCTCTCAGTGCAGCGGCCGTTTGGGCTTGCCCCCGGGCAGCGATGTCTGATCGAGTTTGCTGTCCAGCGTGGCCACCATCTCTTTGCCCGAAACGCCCGCAAACAGCGCAGCAGCGCGCACCTTGATCTCCAGCAACTCATTGGCCGAGACCGAATACTGGCCGCTGGTGCGGTTGACCTGAACGCTGAATTCGACGTCTTTGCCGGCGTTGGACAGCATGCCGCTGGTGAATTCGTAGTCTTCGCTCTCCCAAGGCAGGCCATGGGCGTCGACGTCGTAGTCCTGGTACTCGATGCGGTGAATCTCGCCGCTGGCCAGATTGAGCAGCGCGGTGGCGGAAATGACCTCATCGCTGAGTTCGTCGGTGAGCGTGATCGGTACCTTCAGGTCCACGGGCCGTCCCTTGTTTGATGTGGTGGCTGGGCGCCCGCAGACGCATCTTCAAGCTGCATTTTGCACTGTGCCCCGCCCGTACCCCGCGCAGCGCTCATTGGTGGCGCACAGGCGCGTTCAGTGGAGAGGACTGTCGGCCCGTCAATGCGCCTGATCCCAATTCGGACCCACGCCCACTTCAGCCAGCAGCGGCACCTTCAGCTGCGCCACACCGGCCATCAGGCGCGGAATGGCCTCGCGGGCCCAGGCTTCTTCGGCTGCGGGCACCTCCAGCACCAGCTCGTCATGCACCTGCATCACCATGCAGGTGCTGCGCTGCTCGGCATCCAGCGCCTGCTGCACCGCCACCATCGCCAACTTGATCAGGTCTGCTGCCGTGCCTTGCATCGGCGCATTGATGGCCTGACGCTCGGCTCCGGCGCGGCGCTGGCCGTTGCCGCCGTTGATCTCGGGCAGCCACAGGCGACGCCCGAAGACTGTCTCCACATAACCCAACTCTTTGGCTGACAGTCGGGTCTGATCCATGTAGCGCTTGACACCAGCAAAACGCGCAAAGTATCTGTCGATGAAATCCTTGGCAGCCTTTTGCTCGATGCCCAGGTTGGAGGCCAGGCCAAAGGCGCCCATGCCGTAGATCAGGCCGAAGTTGATGACCTTGGCATAACGACGCTGTTCGCTCGACACTTCACCCAGCGGCGTGCCGAAGACCTCGCTGGCGGTGGCGCGGTGCACATCCAAGCCTTGCTCAAAGGCACGCAGCAGCGCTGGGTCTTCGCTGATGTGGGCCATGATGCGCAACTCGATCTGCGAGTAGTCCGCACTCATCAGCACATGGCCCGGTGGCGCAATGAAGGCTTCGCGCACGCGGCGGCCTTCTGCGGTGCGGATGGGGATGTTCTGCAGGTTGGGGTCGTTGCTGGCCAGCCGGCCCGTCACCGCCACGGCCTGCGCGTAGTGGGTGTGCACGCGGCCGGTGGCGGGGTTGACCATCAGCGGCAGCTTGTCGGTGTAGGTACCCTTGAGCTTGGCCATGCTGCGGTGTTCGAGGATGCGCGCCGGCAGCGGATAGTCAGCAGCCAGTTCCTGCAGCACTTCCTCGTCGGTGCTGGGCGCGCCCGAGGCGGTCTTTTTCTTCACCGGCAGGCCCAGCTTGCCAAACAGGATCTCGCCGATCTGCTTGGGCGAGCCCAGGTTGAAGGGCTGGCCGGCGATTTCATAGGCCTGGCTCTCCAGCGCCATCATGCGCTCGGCCAGCGCGTGGCTCTGGCTGGCCAGCAGTGCCGGATCGATCAGCACGCCGTGGCGCTCGATGCGGCGCAGCACATGGCAGGCCGGCATCTCGATCTGCGCGTAGACAAAACGCAGCTTGTCGTCGGCCTGCACACGTGGCCACAGGGTCTGATGGACGTGCAGCGTCATCTCACTGTCTTCACCGGAGTAAGCGGTGGCCTTGCCGACCTCGACTTGCGCGAAAGGAATCTGGTGCGCGCCCTTGCCACACAGATCTTCGTAGCTCAAGCCATGCCGCCCCAGGTGCCGCTCGGCCAGTTTCTCCAGGCTGTGGCCCAGGTGCGCTTCGAGCACATAACTTTGCAACATCGTGTCATGAAGAAAACCCTGGCCGTGGATACCGTGGTTGTGCAACACATGCAGGTCGTACTTGATGTTCTGGCCCACCTTGAGCTGGGTCGGGTCTTCCAGCCAGGGCTTCAGCGCAGCCAGCACCTGCTGCAGCGGCAATTGCTCAGGCACATCGGGCCCGCTGTGGGCCAAAGGCACATAGGCAGCGCGGCCAGGCTCGACAGCAAACGAGATGCCGACGATGCGGGCCCGCAATGCATCCAGAGAATCGGTTTCGGTGTCGACGGCGGCCAGATCGGCCTGCTGCAACTTGTCGAGCCAGAAAGCCAATCGGCCTTGGTCGGTGATGGTTTCGTACTCGCGGGGCAGCTTGGTCTGCGTTGCAGGGGTGGGGAGAAGTGCAGGAACCGATGAAGAAGACCCGGCCGCAGCAGCCGGCTGCACAGCAGCACCGGGGGGCGCTGCTGCAGTGCCCGGTTCAGACTCCAACGCCGTCAGCCAGCTCTTGAAACCGTAACGACGATAGAAGTCGGCCAAGCCTTCGCGCTGCACCTCCAGGAGCGCCAACGCATCCAACGCCGGCCAGCCCGGCAAAGCAGGCGCCAGGTCGCAATCGGTCACCACGGTCACCAGCTTGCGGCCGGTCGGCAACCAGTCCAGCGCGTTGCGCAGGTTCTCGCCCACCGCGCCCTTGATCTGAGCCGCTGCAGCGATCACGCCGTCCAGATCGCCGTACTCGGCCAGCCACTTGACCGCCGTCTTGGGCCCGACCTTGTGGACCCCGGGCACGTTGTCCACCGTGTCGCCGATCAGCGACAGATAGTCGACGATGCGCGTGGGCGGCACCCCAAACTTGGCCATCACCCCGGCTTCATCGAGCCGCTCGTTGCTCATCGTGTTGATCAGCGAGACCTGCGGCCCGACCAGTTGCGCCAAGTCCTTGTCGCCAGTGGAGATGATCACGCGGTGGCCGGCTTGCGCGGCCACCTGGGCCAGGGTGCCGATGGCATCGTCGGCCTCGATGCCTGGCACCACCAGCACCGGCCACCCCAGCAACCGCACCGCCTGAAGGATCGGTTCGATCTGCTGACGCAAATCGTCTGGCATCGGTGCCCGGGTGGCCTTGTACTCGGGGTACCAGTCGTCCCTGAAGGTCGGGCCGCTGGCGTCGAAGACACATGCGGCATGCTGCGCAGGGTACTGCGCGCGCAGCCTTTGCATCATGGCCACCACGCCGTGCACGGCGCCCGTGGGAAAGCCATCGGGCGAGCGCAGATCGGGCATGGCGTGGTAAGCGCGATACAGGTAGCTGGAGCCGTCGACCAGCAGCAATGTAGGGGTGATCATCTGTCCATTGTGGCTCGCTCCTTGCCACTGCGGCAGGCTCTGGCGCCAGCCGGAGCCGCAGCTGCCGAGCTTTGTCGCAGCGGCTGCAACTGCCTGGAATTCAGCGGCCCGTTCGACGGCCCGTTCAACGGCCCGTTCAACGGCCTGTTCTGCTGCCAGTTCAGCAGCCTGGAGTGAGCGGTTGCGTAGAATGACCGAATGCTCAGCAGACCCCACCGCCCCCTACTGCCAGCCGCCATCGGCAAACGTCTACCGGCCCGGCCGGCCCTGCTGGCCCTGCTGGCAATCGTGCCGATCCTTGGCTTGGCCATGCCTGCAGTGGCCGATCCCACTGCTGCTGCGCCGGCTGCAGCCGCTTCTTCGCCGGCGACGCGCGCTGCGCCTGCCGCAGAAACCGTGCTGGTGATCGAAGACGAGGCCGTGCGCATCGAAGAGACGCGCGTGCGCGGGCAGACCGTGCGGGTGCATGTGCAAAGCAAGATCGCCGGTGTCAAGGGCTACGAGATCATCGTCAACCCCGGGCGCGACCCCGCACAGTTGCGCGGCGCCACGGGGCAACACGCCTGGTCCTTGTTCAGGTTCTGAGCCGGCATGGCGGTGTACACCGAGGTCGGGTTCGAAGAAGCTGACGCCCTGATGCAAAGCCTGCTGCTGGGGCCGCTGAACGATCTGCACGGCATCCGATCGGGCATCGAAAACACCAACTACTACGCCACCACAGCGCGTGGCCAATGGGTGCTGACGCTGTTTGAGCGGCTGCCGGCAAAAGAGCTGCCGTTTTTTCTGGGCCTGATGCAGCACCTGGCGCTGCGCGGCATCCCGGTGCCGACGCCGCAAGCCGCTGCCGATGGCACTTTGGCACACCAGTTGTGTGGCAAGCCGGCTGCTGTGGTCACGCGGCTGCCTGGCAGTCACCGCATGGCGCCTGCCGTTTCGCACGCCGAGCAGGTCGGCGCCATGCTGGCCCGCATGCATCTGGCAGGCCCAGGCGCGGCGCTGCATCAGCCGCATCGGCGTGGTTTGGCGTGGTGGCTGCAAACAGCGCCCGTGGTGCTGCCGCATCTGCCGGCCGAGCAAGCTGCGCTGCTGCAGGAAGAGCTGCAGTTTCAGCAGGCCTTCGACAGCTCATCGATGAGCCAGTCGTTGCCTACGGGGCCGATCCACGCCGATCTGTTCCGCGATAACGTGATGTTCGACGACACCGCCGGCGTTGATCGTCTGTGTGGCATTTTCGATTTTTACTTTGCCGGCACCGACAAGCTGCTGTTTGATGTGGCGGTGTGCCTGAACGACTGGTGCACCGACCTGGACAGCGGCCACCTGGACGAAACACGCGCCCGTGCCTTTGTGGCGGCGTACCAGCAGGTGCGGCCGCTGCATCCTGCCGAGTTGCGCAGCATGCCGGCGATGCTGCGGGCTGCCGCTTTGCGTTTCTGGATCTCGCGCCTGTGGGATTGGCATCTGCCACGTGATGCAGCACTGCTGCAACCCAAAGACCCCACCCAACTCGAGCGCATCCTGCGCTCGCGGATCGACCGCCCCTGGCATCCGCCCTGCTGAAACCTGAAATGGCCCTGTCTCTCAAAACCGTAGAAGCCGCGCGTGGCCCACGCTGGATTGCCGACGCTTTTCGGCTGTTTGCAAAAAAGCCGCTGGCCTTCACTGCGCTGTTCACGGTCTTTCTGTTCGGCGCCCTGGTGGCCAGCCTGGTGCCGGTGCTGGGCGCGCTGGTGCAGATGATGGCTTTGCCGCTCTTGGGCCTGGGTTTCATGGTGGCGAGCCAGTCTGCGCTGCTGGGCGGGCCAGTGCACCCCAAGCACTTCATCGAGCCCCTGCGCACAGATGCCAAGCGGCGGCGCGACCTGCTGGTTTTGTGTGCGATCTACGGCTTGCTGGCGATCGTGATTCTGATCATTGCCAATGAGCTGTCGGGCAGCGCCTGGGGCCGGCTCCAGGCCTTGATGGCCAAGGGCCCGGAAGCGCAGGCCGAAATCGACGCCTTGATGTCCGAGCCGGGTGTGGCGAGCGGCGCGCTGGTGGCGGTCGTGCTGGGTGTCGCGCTGTCGATTCCTTTCTGGCACGCGCCGGCCTTGGTGCATTGGGGTGGCCAAGGGGTGGCGCAAGCCTTGTTCTCAAGCACGCTGGCGATCTGGCGCAGCAAGGCCGCGTTTTTTGCCTACGGCGTGGGCTGGATCCTGGTGATCTTCATCTTCGCCATCCTGACCGGCCTGATCTTCAGCCTGCTCGGGCTGGGCCAGGTGGCGGGCGTGCTGGGCGTGCCTGCGGGGCTGATCTTTTCAGCCGTTTTCTACATCTCGGTGCTGTTCAGCTTCAACGACAGCTTTGGTGTGACGCAGATCGAAACGCTGACGGTGGTGGGCGACGACACGCCGCACAACCGCGATTGACCGTCACCTGCAAAAGATCAGTCCACCGGCACCAGCTTGGCAATGGCCAGCGCCAGCCACTTGCTGCCATGGCGGCCAAAGTGCACCTGGGCGCGGGCGTCAGCGCCGCGGCCTTCCAGCACCTGGATCACACCTTCGCCAAACTTGGTGTGAAACACCGCTTGCCCGATACGCAGCCCGGCTGGGTTGCCGCTGTCGGGTTTTGTGCTTGCAAGGATGGGCATCGCCGCCGCTGCAGACTCAGGCCATTCGTTGACCCGCCCCGCGCCCACGATGCCACTCAAACCACTGCCGCGTTGCCAGGCCTCCTGGTACTCACGCGCATAGCCCGAACCAAAGCCCTGGTGCCGCGGGCTGATCCACTTCAGCGAAGCCTCGGGCAACTCCTCCAGGAAGCGGCTTCTGACGTGATAGCGCGTCTGGCCGTGCAGCATGCGGGTCTGGCTGAAGCTCATGTACAGGCGCTTGCGCGCCCGTGTGATGGCGACATACATCAGCCGTCGTTCTTCTTCCACCCCATCGGCGTCCGACAGCGCGTTCTCGTGCGGGAACAGGCCTTCTTCGATGCCGGTGATGAACACCGCGTCAAACTCCAGGCCCTTGGCCGAATGCACCGTCATCAGCTGGATCGCGTCAGCACCGGCTTGCGCCTGGTTGTCGCCCGCCTCCAATGAGGCGTGGGTCAGGAAGGCCGCCAATGGCGACATGATTTCGCCGGTGTCTGCATCGGGTGCGGCGCTTCCCTGCTCGTCCACCGGCAGCGCCACCGCATCTTTGCCAAAACCTTCCTGGGTCACAAAGCTTTCTGCAGCATTCACCAGCTCTTCCAGGTTTTCGACGCGGTCCTGGCCTTCCTTGTCGTTGCGGTAGAAATCCAGCAAACCGCTGTGCTGCAGCACATGGTCGATGATTTCGCGCAGGGTCAGGCCCTGCGTGACAGAGCGCATCTGCTCGATCATGCGCATGAAGTTCTGCAGGTTCTGCCCCGCCTTGCCGCTGACCGCGCCCACGCTTTGCGACAGACTGCGCCCGCTGGCGCGTGCCGCATCCTGCAACTGCTCGGTGCTGCGCGCGCCGATGCCGCGGGTGGGGAAGTTCACGACACGCAAGAAGCTGGTGTCGTCGTTGCCGTTTTCCAGCAAACGCAAGTAAGCCAGCGCGTGCTTGACCTCCGCCCGCTCGAAAAAGCGCAAACCCCCATAGACGCGATAAGGTACGCCAGCGTTGAACAGCGCGCTCTCAAGCACCCGGCTTTGCGCATTGCTGCGGTACAGCAGCGCGATTTCACAGCGCGCCATGCCGCCGCGGTGCAACTGCTGCGCTTCTTCCAGCAGCCACTGCGCCTCGGCGTAGTCGCTGGTGGCTTCATGCACCCGCACAGGCTCGCCGGCGCCCAGATCGGTGCGCAGGTTCTTGCCCAGGCGTTGCGTGTTGCGGCTGATGAGGTCGTTGGCGGCGTCCAGGATATGGCCGCAGGAGCGGTAGTTCTGCTCCAGCTTGACGACCCGCTGCACGCGGTACTCGCGCTCGAAGTCGGCCATGTTGCCGACCCTGGCGCCACGAAAAGCGTAGATGCTCTGGTCATCATCCCCCACCGCAAACACGCCCCGGCCCGGCGCACCCGGTGGCGAAAACATCTTCAGCCAGGCGTACTGCAGCCGGTTGGTGTCTTGAAACTCATCCACCAGCACATGCACAAAGCGGTGCTGGTAGTGCTCACGCAAAGCCGCGTTGTCGCGCATCAGCTCGTAGGTGCGCAGCATCAGCTCTGCGAAGTCCACCACACCTTCGCGCCGGCACTGCGCTTCGTAGGCGATGTAGACATCCAGCATCACCGAGGTCTGCTGATCCCGCACCTCGACGTCGGCGGGCCTGCGGCCCTCTTCCTTGTTGCCGGAGATGAACCAGCTCAACTGCTTGGGCACATAACGCTCTTCATCCAGCTTCATCGCCTTGATGACGCGCTTGACAGCGCTGAGCTGATCGCTGCTGTCCAGGATCTGAAAGCCCTGCGGCAAACCTGCCAGCTTCCAGTGGGCACGCAGGAAACGGTTGCACAGGCCATGGAAAGTGCCGATCCACATGCCCCGCACAGCCACCGGCAGCATGCTGGAGAGCCGGGTCAGCATCTCCTTGGCCGCCTTGTTGGTGAAAGTCACCGCCAGCACGCCGCCGGGCGAGACTTGGCCGGTGTTCATCAACCAGGCAATACGCGTCGTCAGCACCCGCGTCTTGCCAGAGCCCGCGCCGGCCAGGATCAGCGAGGGCACCGCCGGCAAGGTCACGGCGGCCAGTTGCTCGGGGTTGAGGTGTTGTAGCAAGCGGTCGGCGGGAGCAGAGGCGGAGGCAAATGCGGCGGAGCCATCAAGGCCTGAATCACGGGGGATCATCACATCATTCTAGGAGGCATGCGGCGTAGAATCAGGCACCGGCCGGCGCCTATGCTTGGACTGGTTTTTTTTCGCCTGCAGCACAGTTCGCAAGCAGCCCACAAGAGCCAAGAACAGCCAACAAGCAGCCAACAAGCAGCCAACAAGAGCCAACAAGAGCCCGCAAAGCTCGATGCTTTGCCCACTGGAAGACCGCCATGGAAATCTTCGACTACGACAACATCCTGCTGCTGCCTCGCAAGTGCCGTGTGGACAGCCGCAGCGATTGCGACACCGGCATCGACTTTGGAGGCCGCCGCTTTGCGCTGCCGGTGGTGCCGGCCAACATGAAGACCGTGATCGACGAGTCGATCAGCGAGACGCTGGCGCGCAGCGGCCACTTCTATGTGATGCACCGCTTCGATCTCGATGCCTTGGCCTATGCCCGGCGCATGCGCGACCGGGGCTTGTTTGTCAGCATCAGCTCGGGTGTGAAGGCCGCCGACTTTGCCACCATCGACAGCCTGGCTGCAGAAGGCGTGGGCGCCGACTACATCACGATCGACATTGCGCACGGCCATGCAGACAGCGTGCAGCGGGCCATCGCCCACATCAAGCAGCGCTTGCCGCAGGCCTTCGTGATCGCTGGCAACGTGGCCACGCCCGAGGCCGTGATCGACCTGGAGAACTGGGGTGCAGACGCCACCAAGGTCGGCGTCGGGCCGGGCAAGGTCTGCATCACCAAACTCAAGACCGGCTTTGGCACGGGCGGCTGGCAGCTCAGTGCTTTGAAGTGGTGCGCGCGGGTGGCCACCAAGCCCATCGTTGCCGACGGCGGCATCCGCCACCACGGTGACATTGCAAAAAGCATCCGCTTTGGCGCCAGCATGGTGATGGTGGGCTCGTTGTTTGCCGGTCACCATGAAAGCCCAGGCGCCACGGTGGAGGTCGACGGCAAGATGTTCAAGGAATACTACGGCTCGGCCAGCGACTTCAACAAGGGCGAATACAAGCACGTCGAGGGCAAACGCATCCTGGAGCCGATCAAGGGTACGCTGGTCGAAACGCTGCGCGAAATGCGCGAAGACCTGCAAAGCTCGATCAGCTATGCCGGTGGCCAGCAGTTGGCCGACCTGAAAAAGGTCAATTACGTCGTGCTGGGCGGCGAAAACGCCGGTGAGCATCTGTTCATGTGAGGCCGTGCGATCACGCCTGCCGAGCTAAGGCAACGCTGAAGTGCGGCGTGGTCCTGGGCGATTTTCAGCGGCATGAAATGCAGCTTGTGCTCAACGCGCCAGCATGTCGCCCCGGCCACCGCCCTGCCCCTCCCAGCGAAAGTCCTTTGCCCTGGGGCCTGCAGCCTCACGGGCTTTGGCAGACAGTGGCCCGCGCCGGCCTTCCGAGGCGGTCGGGCAGCTGGCACCTCCCGCCATCTGCACCGCAGTGGCCAACAGCGGGTCACGGGCGTCGCCTTGCGGCACGCTGTATTCCTCGGCGACTGAGCAGGTGGCATCAAAGCCGTCGAAGTAGCGGCCCTCGTTGCGGTCATTGACGGCCTCGAAGTTGACGACGCTGTAAGTGCGGCCGCAACTGCCTGCAGGCAAAAAACCCACCGGCTTGCCGCAAGTGGTGTCGCCCACCGCGATCACCTGCACACCCACACCCCGCAGGCCGTTGATGACCTGCTCTGCCGCAGAGCAGGTGCGGGGTCCGGCGAGCACATAGACCCTTGCCAGCCCAAGTGAAGCGCTTGGCGCAAAGAACGTATAACGCTGATTGTTGATGGCGCTGCGGCGGTCGTTGTAAAGCAGATCGGTGAAGACACGGCCCTGCCCACGCAGGCCCGCGACATACGAGGCCAAGGTGTTGCCCACCGAAACCAAGCCACCCCCGTTGTACCGCAGGTCCAGCACCAGATCGCTGACGCCTTGCAGCCGCAGGTTCTCAAAGGCGGTGGCGATCGGCGCCTCGGCCTGACCGATCATGTTCTTGATCGCCACATAGCCCACGCGGCGCCCATTGCTGCTGGTGAAGACGTTGGACGCACCCACCGGCACCAGCGCGTGAATGGCAGCGCTGAGCTGCACGCTGCGCTCAAAACCGTTGCGCCGCAGTTGCAGCGACAAACGGTCACCAGCTTGCTTCGGCGTCAGCGCAGAAAAGTCGTCGCTGCCGATCACGTCCGAGCTGCTGCGCCCATTCAGACTCAAGACCTGGTCACCCCGCTGCACACCCGCAATCGCCGCTGGCGAGCCCGGCTCGACCGCACGCACCCACAGCGGTTGCGCCGGCTGGCCCAGCACTTCCAGCCCGGCCACGGCCATGCCGTAGCCCAGCGTCGCGCCGTCGCCATAAAAGCGGTTGAAGGACTCGGTGCTCTCGCTGAAGCTGTAGCGGTCGGCAGGAAAGCGCGGGTCGCCGCCGGTGTACAGCAGCGCCGAGAAGTACGAAGCCACATCCGCGAATCCCGAGGGCGCCGGGCGCGGCGACAAGCGGTACCAGAAGTACCACTCGTCCATGTAGTCAGCCAGCCAACGCTGCTGGCCGCTGATGCTGCACTCGGAAGCTGCAGGCGGCGGGTTGCGCCCACCGGTGTCGTCGCCGCCGCCGCCACAGGCCGCCAAACCCAGGCTGACGGCAACTGCCAGCCCGATGGTCTTGAAGGCACACTTGCTGCGACCCTTGTTGCGACCCTTGTTGCGAGCATTGTTGCGAGCATCTGGCGGCTCTTGGCCCGCGCTGTGGGAAGAGCCACTGAGCTCACCCTCGTCCAGCCGTGTTCGCACCTGGCCAGCTATCCCATCCCAAACATCCAGCGCTCGCAGCATCAATTCACTCCTTCGACCTTGAGTGTGCAGCAATCCGCAATCACTCGGAACAAAGCGTTGCACGGGGTTGCAACGCGGGGCAACGCCCCGTTCGTTCACCGCGCTCGCTCAACGTGCTCACACACTGCGCTCACACCCCGCGCTCACACAAAGGCGCCACCTACAATTCAGTGCATAACCCTGAATTCCCGCAACGCGTTGACATGGCCTACCCGGCTCTGCTTGCGCGCTGCTCAACTGTTGTCTGCGCCATGACTGAGCTCGCCAAATCGTTTGATCCCGCTGCCATCGAATCCCGCTGGGGCCCCGTGTGGGCGCAGGCGGGCCAGTTTGCGCCGACGCTGGATCCGTCCAAGCCTTCGTTTTCGATCCAGCTGCCGCCACCCAACGTCACTGGCACGCTGCACATGGGGCATGCCTTCAACCAGACCATCATGGACGCGCTGACGCGCTACCACCGCATGTTGGGCCACAACACGCTGTGGGTGCCGGGCACCGACCATGCGGGCATCGCCACACAAATCGTCGTCGAGCGGCAGCTGCAAGAGCAGGGCCTGAACCGCCACGACCTGGGGCGCAAGAATTTCGTCGCCCAGGTGTGGGACTGGAAAGCCAGTTCCGGCGCCACGATCACCAACCAGATGCGCCGCATGGGCGACAGCGTCGACTGGAGCCGCGAGTACTTCACGATGGACGAAGGCCTGTCGCAGGTCGTCACCGAGACCTTCGTCCAGTTGTTTGAAGAAGGTTTGATCTACCGCGGCAAGCGGCTGGTGAGCTGGGACCCTTCGCTGAAGACTGCGGTGTCTGATCTGGAGGTCGAAAGCGAAGAAGAAGAGGGCTTCATCTGGCACATCCGATACCCGCTGGTGGACGAGCATGGCAGCGAAGCAGGGGGCGCAGACAGTGTGGTGGTCGCCACCACTCGGCCAGAGACGATGCTGGGCGACACGGCCGTGATGGTGCACCCTGAGGACGAGCGCTACCAGGCCCTGGTGGGCAGGCAAGTGCGGCTGCCCTTGTGCGACCGACTGATCCCGGTGATTGCTGACGCCTACGTCGACCGCGAATTTGGCACCGGCGTGGTCAAGGTCACACCCGCCCACGACGCCAACGACTACGCCGTGGGCCTGCGCCATGGCCTGCCGCTGATCGGCGTGCTGGACCTGCAAGCCCGCATCAACGACGAGGCACCCGCCGCCTACAGAGGCCTGGACCGCTTTGAGGCGCGCAAACAGGTGGTCGCCGATCTGGAAGCCCTGGGCCTGTTGGTGGAGACCAAGAAGCACAAGCTGATGGTGCCGCGTTGTGCCCGCACGGGCCAGGTGATCGAGCCGATGCTGACCGACCAATGGTTTGTGGCTGTCAACCAGCCTGCCAAAGACGGCACCAGCATCGTCGAGAAAGCCCGCCGCGCCGTCAGCTCTGGGGAGGTGCGTTTCGTGCCCGAGCAATGGGTCAACACCTACAACCACTGGATGGACAACCTGCAGGACTGGTGCATCAGCCGCCAGCTTTGGTGGGGCCACCAGATCCCGGCCTGGTACGGCAGCAACGGTGAACTGTTCGTGGCGCGCAATGAAGAAGAGGCGCGCAGCCGCGCCAAGACGGCCGGCTACAGCGGCCCGCTGCAGCGCGACGAGGACGTGCTCGACACCTGGTACTCCAGCGCCCTGGTGCCGTTTTCAAGCCTGGGCTGGCCGGGCAAGACCATCGAGCAAGACCTGTTCTTGCCCAGCTCGGTGCTGGTCACGGGCTTTGACATCATCTTTTTCTGGGTCGCCCGGATGATCATGATGAGCACGCACTTCACCGGCAAGGTGCCTTTCAAGGATGTCTATATCCACGGCCTGGTGCGCGATGCCCAAGGCCAGAAGATGAGCAAGAGCGAAGGCAATGTGCTCGACCCGGTGGACCTGATCGACGGCATCGAGCTGGCTCCGCTGCTCGAAAAACGCACCACCGGCTTGCGCAAACCCGAGACCGCGCCGCGCGTGCGCAAGCAGACCGAGAAAGAGTTCCCCAACGGCATCCCGGCCTTCGGCGCCGACGCGTTGCGCCTGACGATGGCCAGTTATGCCACCCTGGGGCGCAACATCAACTTTGATGCCAAACGCTGCGAGGGCTACCGCAATTTCTGCAACAAGCTGTGGAACGCGACCAAGTTTGTGCTGATGAACTGTGAAGGCCAGGATTGCGGCCTGGCCCAGCACAGCAAAGCCGACTGCGTGCCAGGCGGTCCGTTTCACGGCTACTTGCAGTTTTCTCAGGTCGACCGCTGGATCAGCAGCGAGCTGCAGCGCGTGGAGGCCGCCGCAGCACAAGGCTTTGCGGACTACCGGCTCGACAACGTCAGCAGCGCCATCTACGCCTTCGTGTGGGACGAATACTGCGACTGGTACCTGGAGATCGCCAAGGTGCAATTGGCGCAAGGCAACGAGTCTGCGCAAAGGAGCACCCGGCGCACGTTGATCCGCACGCTGGAGGCCATCCTGCGCTTGCTGCATCCGCTGGCTCCCTTCATCACCGCCGAGCTGTGGGAAACGGTGGCACCCGTGGCCGGGGTGAACTTGGCAAAGGCACCGGCAACGGCATTCTCTGCATCGACTGCTGACACCGCCAGCGCAGTGAGCGTCGTCACCGCGCGCTACCCTGCAGCACAATTGGGCAAGATCGACGCCACGTCTGACGCCTGGATGGCGCAACTGAAAGCGATGACCCTGGAGTGCCGCCGGCTGCGCAGCGAAATGGGCCTGTCACCCGGCGAGAAGGTGCCGCTGCTGGCCTGGGGCGACGAGGTCTTTTGCAGCGCCGCAGCGCCCGCGTTGCAGACTTTGTGCAGGTTGTCCGAGTTGCGTCAGCTCAGCAGCGAAGCCGAGTTTGCCGCTGCCACAGCCCATGCGCCGGTGGCCGTGTGCGGCGACATCCGGCTGGCCTTGCACGTGCAGGTCGATGCGGTGGCCGAAGCTGCGCGGCTGGACAAGGAAATCACGCGCCTGAGCGGGGAGATCGGCAAAGCGCATGCCAAGCTGGGCAACGAGAGTTTTGTGGTACGCGCGCCGGCTGCGGTGGTCGAGCAAGAACGCGCCCGCGTGGCGCAGTTCACTCAGAGCCTGGCGCAGTTGCAAGCTCAACGTCAACGGCTGAGCCTGCCCGCCTGAGGCTGGCTGCAGGGCCGGATCTCGAAGGCAGGCTGAGCACCTGATCGATGCGTTGCGCCACGGCCCAGGCGCTGCGCACGCGTGAGCCCTGGGTGGTGCCACTGACACGGGGTGTGATCTGCAGCGTGTCGAGGTGGCGCAAGGGCTTGCCAGGATCCTGTGCCCCGGGCTCCAGGCTGTCCAGCCAAGCGGCAGACAAGGGGCCCTGACTCAAGGCCTTGGCCAAAGCCGTCTCGTCGAACAGCCTGGAATGCGCCAGGCTGACCAACACCTGGTCACGCTTGGCCTGTGAGAGCAAGCGTTCGCCAAACAGACCACGGTAGCGGCTGTAGTAGTCCAGCAGCACGGCCACTGCATCGCTGCTGGCCATCAGCTCGTGCAGGCCCACCGGCTGCACACCCAGACGCGCCCAATCCGGGTCATTGGGATGCATGCCGGGGTCGTAGCCCAGCACACGCGCACCAAAGGCATTGAGCAGTGCGGCCAACGGGCGCAGTGCAGGCCCGACGCCGACCACACCCACGGTGCAATCCCCAAGCTCACGCCCGACCAGCAGACCTTCGCCGTTCAGGATCGGCACCCTGCGCAGCATCGCCAGCATGGCGCCGACCACAAACTCGGCCTCGGCGGCGGCGCTGGCCGTGACGGGGCGCATGATCTCCACGCCGCTGCGGCTGCAAGCGTCCAGATCGATGTTCTCGGCCCCCACCGACAGCCGCCCGACGATGCGCAGGCGCGGCGTACGCTGCAGGGTGGTGGCATCCAGCGCCACCGAGGGCGGCAGAATCGCCGCCCGGGCCATGGCCAGAGCCCTGCGCAGCCCCGCGTGGTCAGCCACCAGTTGTGGCGCAAAGACCACGGCGTGACGGGCTTCCAGCCAGTCCAGCACCTCTTCATCCAGCGGTTCAACAATCAGCAAGTCCATGGCGCCTTCAGCTCAAGCGTGCAGCCTGCCTCTGGCGGCCGGCCCCCCGAGTGACACAATCTGTACGAATCAACGCATCTTAAAGAGTCCGATGAGCATTCAGAAGGCGATTTTCCCGGTTGCGGGCTTGGGCACCCGCTTCCTGCCCGCCACCAAGGCACAACCCAAAGAAATGTTGCCGGTGGTCGACAAGCCGCTGATCCAGTACGCCGTGGAAGAAGCCTACGCGGCGGGGGTGCGCGAGATGATTTTCGTCACCGGCCGTCACAAGCGGCCCATCGAAGACCATTTCGACATGACCTTCGAGCTGGAGGTGGCGCTGGCCAATGCCGAAAAGCACGAGTTGCTGGCGGTCGTGCGCAGCGTCAAGCCCGACGACATGGAGTGCATCTACGTGCGCCAAGCCCAGGCCCTGGGCTTGGGGCATGCGGTGCTGTGCGGTCAACGACTGGTCGGCAACCAGCCCTTCGCGGTGCTGCTGGCCGATGACCTGATGGTCGGCAATCCGCCGGTCCTCAAGCAGATGGTCGAACAATATGCCGAATGGCGGGCCTCGATCATCGCGGTGCAGGAGGTTCCGGCTGAGCAAACGCGGCGCTACGGCATCGTCGCCGGCAACGCTGTCAACGATCGCATCGTCGATGTGCAGAGCATCGTTGAAAAGCCCGCGCCAGAAGACGCGCCCTCCAGGCTGGGGGTGGCCGGGCGCTACATCCTGACGCCCGGCGTCTTCCTCGAGATCGCCAGCCAGAAAAAGGGCGTGGGCGGAGAGTTGCAACTCACCGACGGTATTGCTTCACTGCTGCGCCGCGAGAAAGTCTTCGCCTACCGCTACGAGGGCCGGCGCTACGACTGCGGCAGCAAAGAAGGCTTTCTGGAGGCCAACGTCGAACTGGCTTTGCAGCACCCGGAGTTGGGGCCGACCTTCAGGAGTTTTCTGCAAGGGCTCAAGCTCTGAGCTGCAACAACCCCGCTTGGGCCTCAGCGCTTGGGACTCAGCCGCTCCGGCCTCAGCGGCGTCGCATCACATGCACAAATGCCGTGCCTTCGGTGTTCTGCCGTACCAACTCGTTGCCGGTCTGCCGCGCGAAGGCCTGAAAGTCTCTGACTGATCCTGGGTCGGTGGAGACCACACGCAACAACTCGCCGGTGGCCATGTCGGACAGGGCCTTCTTGGCTTTGAGGATCGGCAGCGGGCAGTTCAGGCCGCGTGTGTCCAGCTCTTTGGTGACTTCAGTGATGGGGTCCATGGCTGCGATTCTAGGGCTTGATGCTTGCGGGGATATGGCTGGCAGATGGGCAGGGCCATTGCGGGAGCTGACAGCGCTGCGCTCAGAGATGCTTCAGGACTTTGGGCAGCAGCCCCAAAGACCAACTTCAGCTCCAGCAGCTCCAGCAGCTTCAGCGCAGTGCCACAGCTCAGGCAGAAGCGAGGCTACCGAGCTTCTTGACTCATGCCGGAAACACCCCCGTGGACAGGTATCGGTCGCCGCGGTCGCAGACGATGAAGACGATCGTGGCGCCCTCCAGTTGCCGTGCCAGTTGCAGTGCCACCCAGCAGGCGCCTGCTGCAGAGATGCCGGCAAAAATCCCTTCCTCTCGCGCCATGCGTCTGGCCATCTCTTCGGCGTCTGCCTGGCTGACCAGCACGATCTCGTCGACCCCTGCGGGATCGTAAATCTTGGGCAAGTAGGCTTGTGGCCATTTGCGAATGCCAGGAATGCGTGAGCCTTCCATCGGTTGCGCACCGATGATCCGGATCTGCGGGTTCTGCGCCTTCAAGTAGCGCGACACACCGGTGATGGTGCCGGTGGTACCCATGGCACTGACAAAATGGGTGACGCGCCCGGCGGTGTCTTGCCAGATTTCGGGGCCCGTGCTGTGCTGGTGCACATGCGGATTGTCGGCATTGGCAAACTGGTCCAGCACCCTGCCCTTGCCCTCGGTTTGCATCTTCTCTGCCAGGTCGCGGGCGTACTCCATGCCGCCTGACTTGGGTGTCAACAGCAACTCGGCGCCAAAAGCACGCATGGTCTGCGCACGTTCGACCGACAGGTCCTCGGGCATGATCAAGATCATGCGGTAACCACGGATCGCCGCAGCCATCGCCAAAGCGATGCCGGTGTTGCCCGAAGTCGCTTCGATCAGGGTGTCACCCGGCTTGATTTCGCCACGCTCTTCGGCGCGCCGAATCATGTGGATGGCCGGCCGATCCTTGACCGACCCGGCCGGATTGTTGCCTTCCAGCTTGCCCAGCACCAGCGTACCGGCCGCTGCGCCCTCGCTGCCCGGCAAACGCTGCAGCCGCACCACCGGTGTGCCGCCGATAGCGTCTTCCAATGTCTTGTAGTGCGGTGGCTGGCTCATGTCAGGCTCCATTTCACGGCAGATTGTCGCAGCGCTGCATGCTGGACCACGGGCTGGGGCTGGCAGGCCATGTGATAATTCGACCCTGACGACAAGCAGTCCTCCAGCATTCCATTGCCCAGCCCGCGTGACGAAATCGGTAGACGTAGCGGATTCAAAATCCGCCGCCGCAAGGCGTGCCAGTTCGAGTCTGGCCGCGGGCACCAGCCAAGTTATGCCGGCTTGGGGTTGGCCATCAGCTGCAAAGCCCAGGACAAGGAACGCCAGAGGATGTGGCTCTGCCTGTCCTCGCCCCACTTGAAGTTTTGCGTGGCCGCAGGTGATGCCTGGCGCCATGAAGGTAGCCGATGCCGCCCATTCCGCAGCTGACGAAGTTCCTGATGATGGCCTGCACGGTCGTCTTCGTAATTCAATTTTTCATTCCGTTGACGGCGTGGTTTGCGCTGTTCCCGCTGGCCAGCGGGAACTTCATGCCCTGGCAGGTCGTGACCTACGCCTTTTTGCATGGCGGCATGGGGCACCTGTTCTTCAACATGCTGGGCCTGTGGATGTTCGGCTCTGAGCTCGAACGCCTGTGGGGCCAGAAGCGCTATGCGCAGTTCTTGCTGGCCGGCGTTCTTGCCGCTGCCGTGGCGCAGATGCTGGTGACCTTTCTGACTGGCTCCAACGTGCCGACCGTGGGCGCTTCGGGCGGGCTCTTTGCGCTGCTGCTGGCCTTCGGGATGCTGTTTCCCAACCGCATCATCGTGCCGCTGTTCCCACCCATCCCGATGAAGGCGCGCACTTTTGTGATGGTCTTTGGCGGCATCGAATTGTTGCTGGGCTCGGGCTTGCTGGACTCGGTGATGGGTCTGGGTGGCGGCAACATCGCCCACTTTGCGCACCTGGGCGGCATGGTGGGTGGCTTCTTGATGATCCGCTATTGGCGCGGCCAGGCACCTTTCAGCCGCAGACGCTGAGCCCCCTGCCGCTCGTCACAAGCCCGTTGCTGTGGCGCGCGGCACAGCCAGTTGTCGGGTCGCAGTGGATGCTGCCTGCTTCTGCCTCACAGCCGAGTGAACAGACCTGGGCCTTCTGCCACCTGCTCGACCAGACCCTCCACCACGGACGGGTAGCGTAACTGCAGGCGCAGCTCATCGGTCAACCTGCGGTTACGCAGGCGCCTGGATTCGGACATGAAACTCAGGCTCATCGGGCTCATCTCCTGTTGCGCCTGCTGGCGGCTGATCCGCGCTGGCCGCTGCATTGCACACATGTCCGCCGCCAGATCAAAGTAGTCGCCCATGCGCAACTCGGTGTTGTCACTGACGTGATACAGACGTTGGGGGGCAGCCCTGAACAAGGCCAGCACACAAGCGCGTGCCAGGTCGTCGGCATGGATGTGGTTGGTGTAGACGTCTTCGTCTGGCAGCAGCACGGGTGTGCCACGCGCCAACCGCTCGCGCGGGTGGCCCCCAGGGCGGTCCGAGGCGTAGATGCCAGGTATGCGCAGCACGCTGACGGCCACCCCTGTGCGCAAGCCAAAGTGGCGCAGTCGGGCCTCTGCATCCACGCGCCGCTGCGCGCGCTGGCTGGCAGGTGCGACGGGTCTGCTCTCATCCACCCAGGCGCCAGCGCAGTCGCCATAGACACCTGATGTGCTGCCATACACCAGCCGCTTGAGCCGCTTGCCCCGCCCCAGCAGTTGCAACAGGCGCTGCGTGCGCAGGTCGCTCTGGCCGCTGGCCTGCGGTGGCGCCAGATGCAGCAGCCAGTCAACCTGGCGCGCGCAATGTGCCAATGCGGCCAGGCTGTCTGCCTGGTCCAGATTGCCCACGATCGGCACCGCACCCAGGCTGCGCAGCGCATCGATGCGCTGCGGCGAAGAGGTCAGCGCCAACAGCTTGACCCTGGGGTGCAGCAGGCGCAAGACCCGGGTCCCGATGTCGCCACAGCCGACGATCAACAGGCTGGGACGCTTCATGCGCGATGTGGCTGATGGATGGATGGCAGGAACCTTGAATGAAGCGTCATCCGAGCTGGCCGCAGCCACCCTGGCACAGCAGTTGCGGAGACACGGGCACAATGACCGCTGAGTTTAGGGTCTGCTGAGGCATGAATCATCATCGGGTGGTTCGCCTGCGTGCGGCGGAGTACAGATCAACGGACCCTTGCGGTGTGCCCTGCACACCGTTGTTGTAGCAAGCATCAGCAGCGACCATGAGCTTTCAAATCACCTTGCAGCCCGCACAACGCCAGTTTGCGGTTGAAAAAGACGAATGCATCCTGCCAGCGGCAATCCGCCAAGGCATCGGCTTGCCTTATGGCTGCAGGGACGGCGCTTGCGGCTCGTGCAAGAGCAAGTTGATCGAGGGCCGTGTGCTGCATGGTGCGCATCAGCTCAAGGCCCTGTCGGTCGAAGAAGAAGAGCAAGGCTTCATCCTCACCTGCTGCGCCACACCGCAGACCGATTGCGTGGTTGAGGCACGCAGCGTGCCGGGTGCGGGTGAGTACCCGGTGCTGAAGATGCCCAGCCGGGTGCTCAGCATCGAGCGCCCCAGCACCGATGTGGCGGTGCTGAAGCTGCAGCTGCCGGCCAACCAAAACCTGCAATACCGCGCCGGCCAGTACGTGGAATTCATCCTGCGCGACGGCGCCCGCCGCAGCTACAGCATGGCCAACGCACCGCACAAACTGGGCAGCCCGCCGGCCATCGAACTGCATCTGCGCCACATGCCGGGCGGCAAGTTCACCGACCATGTGTTTGCAGCGATGAAAGAGCGCGACATCCTGCGCATGGAAGGCCCTTTTGGCAGTTTCTTTCTGCGCGAAGAGTCGGTCAAGCCGATGATTCTGCTGGCCAGCGGCACAGGCTTTGCACCCATCAAGGCCATGATCGAACAACTGCAGCACAAGGCCAGTGACCGACCCGCCGTGCTCTACTGGGGCTGCAGACGCAAGGCCGACCTTTACCAGCACGCGTGGTGCGAACAAGCGGCCCAGGAAATGCCGCAACTCAGCTACGTGCCCGTGCTGTCGGAAGCGACGGCTGAAGACGCCTGGACCGGCCGCAGAGGTTTTGTGCACCAGGCGGTGATGGCTGACTGGCCCGATCTGTCGGGCCACCAGGTCTACGCCTGCGGCGCCCCCGTGATGATCGAAGCTGCGCAGCGCGATCTGGTACAACGCTGCGGCTTGCCCGAAGACGAGTTTTTTGCCGACGCTTTCACTTCAGAAGCCGACAAGCACGGGGCCAGCGCTTGATGCGCGCGGGCGGCATCGGAGCATCGCTCACTCACTCTCCCAGATAGGCGGCCCGCACCTTCGGGTCTTTCAGCAGCGCCTTGGCCTCGCCTGACATCGTGATCTCGCCCGAATCCATCACATAACCCCGGTCGGCCAGGCTCAAGGCGCGGCTGGCGTTTTGCTCGACCAAGAGCACCGTCGTGCCACGCTTGTGGATGTCGGCGATGACTTCGAAGATCTTGTCGACCATGATCGGGCTCAGGCCCATGCTGGGCTCGTCCATCAGCAACAG
Source organism: Burkholderiales bacterium (assembly GCA_038324515.1). GTDB lineage: Bacteria > Pseudomonadota > Gammaproteobacteria > Burkholderiales > Burkholderiaceae_C > Rubrivivax. The sequence continues at coordinate 21 of JBBQIB010000007.1, read as the reverse complement.
TTTGGGTCTGGCCATCAGCGC
>JBBQIB010000006.1:0-54864 GCA_038324515.1 Burkholderiales bacterium | reverse complement strand
TCCAGGCTCATGGGGCGGGTCTGGTGCCCGGAGCGCTCTTGCCCAACAGCGTCATGGCGGTGCCCACCAGGGCGGCGACTTCGCTCATGTTGCCTGGCACGATCATGGTGTTGTTGGTCTTGGCCAGTTGGCCGTAGGCTTCGACGGCTTTTTCTGCCACCTTCAACTGCACCGCCTGCTCGCCGCCGGGCGACTGGATCGCGGCGGCGATCTTGCGGATGGCGTCTGCGGTGGCGTCGGCCACAGCCAGGATGGCTGCCGCTTCGCCCTGGGCGTTGTTGATCTCGGCCTGCTTTTCGCCTTCACTGCGGGCGATGAAGGCTTCGCGCTCGCCGGTGGCGATGTTGATCTGCTCTTGTCTGCGCCCCTCTGAAGCAGCAATCAACGCGCGCTTTTCACGCTCTGCAGTGATCTGGGCCTGCATCGAGCGCAGGATCTCTGCCGGCGGCGTCAGGTCTTTGATCTCGTAGCGCAGCACCTTGACACCCCAGTTCAGCGCTGCTTCGTCCAGCGCATTGACGATGCCGGCGTTGATCAGATCGCGCTCTTCGAAGGTCTTGTCCAGCTCCATCTTGCCGATCACGCTGCGCAAGGTGGTCTGCGCCAGTTGCGTGATGGCCATGATGTAGTCGCTGCTGCCGTAGCTGGCGCGCATCGGGTCGGTGACTTGAAAGTAGAGGATGCCGTCGACCTGCAGCTGCGTGTTGTCCCGTGTGATGCAGACCTGGCTGGGCACGTCCAGCGGCACTTCTTTCAATGAATGCTTGTAGGCCACGCGGTCCACAAAGGGGATCACCAGTTTCAGGCCCGGCGTCAGCGTGCGGTCGTATTTGCCCAGCCTCTCGACCACCCAGGCGTTTTGTTGCGGCACGATCTTGAAGGTCCGCGAAATGAAGATGATCGCGATGATGGCCAGGACGAGGGCAATTTCCATGGGAGCAGCTTTCGAGGAAGGTCTGGGGTGACGGGAATCAGTTGGGATCAGGCCGAGCTTGACCGCTCGACACGCAGTTGGCTGCCTTGCACGGCCACGATGGTATGCCGGCCGGGTGCGGGCTGCCCGGTGCCTTCATAACCCACGGCCCATCCTGCACCGCGGTATTGCACGCGCGCTGTGTGCGCTGTGCCGTCACTGGCCCATTGATCGACTTGCACTGTCTGGCCAATGTCCAGGTTGACATCGCGATTATGGTCGGCGGGCGTCTTGTGGGTGTCACGCGAGCGTTTGAAGTGCCAGCCGGCCGTGGCGCCGCCGCCCAAAACAGCAGCAGCCACCACCTGGGCCGTGAAACCCATGCCGGCGTGCGCCGACAACGCGCCCACCACGGCGCCCACGGCCAGCATCAGCAGATAGAAGGTGCCGGTGGCCAGTTCTGCAGCCACCAGAGCGCCCGCAGCCAGCCACCACCAGGTTGCCAGATTCAAGTCCACCGTCGTCTCCCGTCCACAAAGGCCACAGCTCAGTGTAGCGAGCATTGAGCAGACCCCTACACTGCGCGGTTGTTTCGTCAGTTCCAGCCATTGCTGCTCAAAGGCCTAGCCATGATCCGATTCCGCTTCCCCATCGTCATCATCGACGAAGACTTCCGCTCTGAGAACACTTCAGGTTTGGGCATCCGTGCTTTGGCCGACGCCATCGTCAAAGAAGGCTTCGAGATCCTGGGCGCGACGAGTTATGGCGATTTGAGCCAGTTTGCGCAGCAGCAAAGCCGGACCAGTGCCTTCATCCTGAGTATCGACGACGAAGAGTTCAAGGGCGGGCCCGAGATCGATCCGGCGGTGCTGCACCTGCGCAAGTTCATCGAAGAAATCCGCCGCAAGAACGCCGACATCCCGATCTACATCTACGGCGAGACACGCACCAGCCAGCACATCCCCAACGACATCCTGCGTGAGCTGCACGGCTTCATCCACATGTTCGAGGACACGCCGGAATTTGTGGCACGCCACATCATCCGCGAGGCCAAGAGCTATCTGGACGGGCTGGCACCGCCGTTTTTCAAAGCGCTGATGGATTACGCGCAGGACGGCTCTTACTCTTGGCATTGCCCGGGCCACAGCGGCGGCGTGGCATTTCTGAAGAGCCCGGTGGGCCAGATGTTCCACCAGTTTTTTGGTGAGAACATGCTGCGCGCCGACGTCTGCAACAGCGTCGAAGAACTCGGGCAGTTGCTGGACCATACCGGCCCGGTGGCGCAAAGCGAGCGCAATGCGGCGCGTATCTTCAACGCCGACCACTGCTTCTTCGTCACCAACGGCACCAGCACCAGCAACAAGATGGTCTGGCACGCCACCGTGGCGCCGGGCGACGTGGTGGTGGTGGACCGCAACTGCCACAAGAGCATCCTGCACAGCATCATCATGACCGGCTCGATACCGGTCTTCTTGACGCCCACGCGCAACCACTTCGGCATCATCGGCCCGATCCCGCAAAGCGAGTTTTCGCGCGAGGCGATCCAGCGCAAGATTGCTGCCAACCCCTTGCTGAGCCACGTCGACCCGGCCACCGTCCAGCCGCGCATCCTGACGCTGACACAAAGCACCTATGACGGTGTGCTCTACAACACCGAGACCATCAAGCATGCGCTGGATGGCTACATCGACACCCTGCATTTTGACGAAGCCTGGTTGCCGCACGCCGCTTTCCACACCTTCTATGGCACCTTCCACGCGATGGGCAAGAAGCGGCCCAGGCCGAAGAATCAATTGGTTTTTTCCACCCAAAGCACCCACAAGTTGCTGGCCGGCATCAGCCAGGCCAGCCAGGTGCTGGTGCAGGACGCCGCAGAGCGCAAGCTGGACCGCCACCTCTTCAACGAGGCCTATCTGATGCACTCCAGCACCAGCCCGCAATACGCGATCATCGCCAGCTGCGATGTGGCGGCGGCAATGATGGAGGCCCCTGGCGGCACGGCACTGGTGGAAGAAAGCATTGTTGAAAGCCTGGACTTCAGGCGCGCCATGCGCAAGGTCCAGGCTGATTACGGCGAAGACTGGTGGTTCACCGTCTGGGGCCCGGACGAGCTGCCCGCAGAGGGCATGGGCGTGGCTGCCAACTGGATGCTGCATGCCAGCGACGACTGGCACGGCTTTGGTCCGCTGGCCGAAGGCTTCAATCTGCTGGACCCGATCAAGTGCACGATCATCACGCCCGGTCTGAAGCTGTCAGGCGACTTCGACAGCAGCGGCATCCCGGCTGCGGTGTTGACCAAATTTCTGGTCGAGCACGGGGTGGTGGTCGAGAAGACCGGGCTCTATTCGTTCTTCATCATGTTCACGATCGGCATCACCAAAGGCCGCTGGAACACTCTGTTGACAGCTCTGCAGCAGTTCAAGGACGACTACGACCGCAACGCAGCGCTGTGGCGCATCCTGCCTGAATTCTGCGCTGCGCATCCGCGCTACGAGCGCATCGGCTTGCGTGATCTGTGTCAGCAGATCCACCAGATGTATGCCAAGGGTGACGTGGCCAGGCTGGTGACCGAGATGTACCTGAGCGGCCTGCAGCCCGCCATGAGACCCTCTGACGCCTTTGCCTACATTGCGCACCGCAAGACTGAGCGCGTGGACATCGACGCGCTGGAAGGCCGCATCACGACCTCGCTGCTGACGCCTTACCCGCCGGGCATCCCGCTGCTGGTGCCGGGCGAGCGCTTCAACCGCAAGATCGTTGACTACTTGCGCTTCACACGTGAGTTCAACGCCGCCTTTCCAGGCTTTGACACCGATGTGCACGGCTTGATCGAAGACGACAGCCAGCCCGGCGAGCGGCGCTACTACGTCGACTGCGTCAGGGAAGAGTGAGGCGCCAAGCTCGCGAGGCCAGGCTCTGGCCGTTGAAGTTCAGCAGCCAGAAGTGCAAGGGGCGGCCTACTCTGGAGAGTCGGCCCGGCTATGCCAGGGCGCCTGCCTGCATGGCCTGACTGAAGCCGCCGTCCACGTAAGTGATCTCGGCAGTCACGCCTGCCGCCAGGTCTGACAGCAAAAACGCGGCGACGTTGCCGACATCGTCGATGGTCACGTTGCGCCCCAGCGGAGAGGCCTGAGCCACCACGCCCAGCAACTTGCCGAAGTCCTTGATGCCACTGGACGCCAGGGTCTTGATCGGGCCGGCCGATATGCCGTTGACGCGCACACCCTGGGGGCCCAGAGCAGCCGCCAGGTAACGCACACTGGCTTCCAGCGAGGCTTTGGCCAGCCCCATGGTGTTGTAGTTGGGGACCGCGCGCAGCGATCCCAGATAGCTCAGGGTCAGCAGCGCGCCGCTGGGCCGCAGGTAGGGCAGGGCGGCTTTGGCCAGGGCTGGGAAGCTGTAGGTGGAGATGTCGTGGGCGATGCGGAAGTTCTCACGCGTCATGCCGTCCAGAAAGCCACCCGCAATGGCCTCTCTGGGCGCGAAGCCGATTGAATGCACAAAGCCGTCAAACTGTGGCCAATGCGCTGACAGCTCGACGAAAACGCGGTCGATGTGTTCGTCTTGCGACACATCACATTCCAGCACGGTGGTCGAGCCGAAGTGGGAAGCGTACTCGATCACCCGGTCCTTGAAGCGCTCACCCACATAGCTGAAAGCCAACTCCGCGCCTTGTGCATGACAAGCTCGTGCAATGCCGTAGGCGATCGAACGGTTGGACAGCACGCCGGTGATCAAAAAGCGTTTGCCTGCAAGAAAGCCCATGGTGTCTCCGTCTGGTGGGCTGGCAATTCTGGCATGCGCTGGCTGGCTGGACGGCGCGGTCCGGTGTCAAGGTCCGCTGCTTGGCCGTGGCCTCGGCAAGCAAAGCGACAGGCAGCATTGATCGCCGCCGCAGCCGCAGCTATAATGCGTGGTTTCACGGAAGAGCTGCTAGGGCGGATGTTCTCTGCCCATTTTTTTTGGCTCTTCGATTTTCAGGACTTTCCTGTTTTGCCTGGATTCGATTCAGAGCGAAGCTTGAAACGAAGTTTTTTGGGCTGCTTGTGTGGTTTGGCAACTTGTGTGGGTAGGCACTTGTGGCGATGGATGCGACAACTGAGCGGCGTTTGAACCCTCAAGTGGCCGAGACAAGCCGTCTCGGGCGCACGCCAGCGCCGCTGTGCGGCGAACTGTGATGGTGACGATGGTTTTTCGGCGATGGTGAGCGCCTTGGGCATCGCCGGATCCGACGCAAGACAAGTGCAGGAGCGCCGAGAAGGGCGCATCAAAGGGCGTGGAGAAATTGGGCAACAGCGGGACGCAGCGCAACAGCCACCGAGGACCGAAAGCGGCTCGCGGGGTGGGTGCACGGCCGTCTGTCGGCGCCGCGCCTGCCGGTCCTGCCGCATTTGCGCCAGCCGTCTCAGCCACTCCTGCACCTGCAATGCCTGGGCGTCAAGGTTGGTACGCAGCAATTTCCAACACCGTCACCGGCCTGAACTATGAACTGATCGAGATCGAGCGTGCACAACGCGGTTTGCTGCGCGTCACCATCGATCGAGTGCCGGGCAAAATCTACGCTGTCGACGCGGTGCCTGCTGTCTTGACGACACAGGCCGCAGCCCTCCCGCATGGCAACATTGCCGAAGGCGAAACCGAAGCCGCCGTCGGCAGCGCTGCCCACGCCAGCGGATTCATCACGGTCGAAGACTGTGAAAAGGTCACCCGCCAGTTGCAGTACGTGCTGGAAGTCGAGGGGCTTGACTATGCGCGGCTGGAAGTCTCCTCACCCGGACTGGACCGTCTGCTGCGCCACGAAGCCGATTTCCGGCGCTTTTCAGGCGAGTTGGTAGACATCGTCCTGAAGGTGGCGTTTCAGAAGCGCAAATCGTGGCGGGGTGTGCTGCAGGCTGCTGCTGCCGACGCAGCCGCAGGCGCAGCCTCGACCCCAGGCCCCAGCTGGCAATTGGTGATCAAGGAAGGCACGACCGAACAAGTCTTTGCCTTCAGCATGGATGAGGTCCGCGAGGCGCGTTTGCACCCCGTGGTGAATTTCAAGGGACGCGGATCCGGCAAAGCAAGCGGGGCCGACGAGGGCGCTGGTCGCATTGCCGGAGCAGAGTCCCGGTCGGTCCGGCAGCAGCCGGGCGTTGCACATGGCAGTGTTGAGGCGCAAGACGCGCCCCCACCAGATGGAGGCTGAGAGACAGATGAACCGCGAAATGCTGATGCTGATAGACGCTATCTCGCGTGAGAAGACGGTCGAGCTCGACGTGGTGTTTGGTGCCGTCGAAGCGGCGTTAGCCTCGGCCACCAAGAAATTGCACGGTGGCGAGGTCGACATCCGGGTCACGGTGGACCGCGACACTGGCGAGTACGAGACCTTCAGGCGCTGGTTGGTGGTGCCCGACGAAGCCGGCCTGCAAAATCCCGATGCCGAAGAGATGCTGTCGGACGCGCTGGACCGTATCCCTGACATCGAAGAAGGCGACTTCATCGAAGAAGCCATCGATTCCGTGCCGGTGGGCCGGATCGGTGCGCAGGCGGCCAAGCAGGTCATCCTGCAAAAAATTCGAGACGCTGAGCGTGAGCAACTGATCAGCGATTTCTTGTCGCGTGGTGAAAAAATCTTCAGCGGCACCGTCAAGCGGCTCGACAAGGGCGACATGATCGTCGAGAGTGGTCGCGTTGAGGGCCGCCTGAAACGCAGCGAGATGATCCCGAAGGAAAACCTGCGCACGGGCGACCGCGTGCGGGCCGTGTTGCTGGGCATCGACAACACCGTGCGTGGGCCTCAGATCATGCTCTCGCGCGGCTCGCCAGCCTTCATGATCGAGCTGTTTGCACAAGAAGTACCAGAAATCGAACAGCGTCTGCTGGAAATCAAGAGTTGCGCCCGTGACGCAGGCTCACGCGCCAAGATTGCCGTGGTGTCGCATGATCGTCGGGTAGATCCCATCGGCACCTGTGTGGGTGTGCGTGGCTCGCGGGTCACCGCTGTCACCAACGAGTTGGCAGGCGAGCGGGTGGACATCGTGTTGTGGTCTGAAGATCCGGCACAGTTCGTGATCGGCGCGCTGGCGCCGGCCAACGTGCAGAGCATCGTGGTGGACGAAGAGCGGCACGCGATGGATGTGGTGGTCGATGAAGAAAACCTGGCCATCGCCATTGGTCGCGGCGGACAGAATGTGCGCTTGGCTTCCGAGCTGACCGGCTGGCGCATCAACATCATGACTGCCGAAGAGTCACAGGCCAAGCAGGACACCGAGTCGGATTCGGCGCGCAAGATCTTCGTCGACAAGCTGGACGTCGATGAAGAGGTGGCCGACATCCTAATCGCCGAAGGCTTCACCAGCATCGAAGAGGTGGCCTATGTGCCGCTGCAGGAGATGTTGGAAATCGAGAGCTTTGACGAAGACACGATCAATGAGCTGCGCGCTCGGGCCAAGAACGCGCTGCTGACGATGGAGATCGAGAAGGAAGAGCAGGTCGAACATGTTTCGCAAGACTTGAAGGACCTGGACGGCCTGACGCCCGAGCTGATCATGAAGCTGGCAGGCAGCGGCATCCACAGCCGCGACGATTTGGCCGACCTGGCCGTAGACGAGCTGACAGAGTTGACCGACATCGACGAAGAGAGTGCGAAGGTGCTGATCATGAAAGCGCGTGAGCACTGGTTCACCACTTGAACCCTGTCGCATTCGCACCCCCAAATTCGAGGAAAAACCATCCATGGCCGTGACAACCGTTGCCCAGTTTGCAGCCCAGCTCGGCCGCCCCACGGCGGTCGTGCTGGAGCAACTGCAATCGGCCGGTGTGACCAAGAAGTCGCCCGACGAAGCTCTGAACGAAGCCGACAAAGAGCGTCTGCTTGAATTCTTGCGCAGTGCCCACGGCACTGCAGGCATCGCCGAGCGCAAGAAAATCACCATCATGCGCAAGACCTCGACCGAGATCAAGCAGGCCGACAGCAGCGGGCGTGCACGCACGATCCAGGTTGAGGTGCGCAAGAAGCGCACTTTTATCAAACGCGACGATCTGCCGGCGGTGGAAGTGCCTGCAGGGCCCAGCCAGGAAGAGTTGGACCTGCGCCGACGCGAAGAAGAAGCCAACGCCAAAGCCGAAGCGATCCGCGGACAGGAAGAAGAGCTGGCCAAGGCACGCGCTGCGCGCGAAGAGCAAGAGCGCCAGTCCCGTGAGGCCGCCGAAGCCGCTGCTGCCGAAGCTGCAGCAAAGGCTGCTGCTGCCGCAGCAGCCGAGAAAGCGGCTGCAGCCAGTCAGGCCGCAGCCGCGGCCAAGCCCGGCGCAGGCAAGAAGAAAGAAGAAACCAAGGCTGACAGTGCGCCCGCCGAGCAGCCCGAAGCCGTTGCTGAAGTCGCTGCGCCAGCCGCCGAGGATGTGCCCGCCAAGCCCGCGCTGCGGGTGGTCAAGGCGGCGGACAAGGCGGCCGGCGAAAAAGCCAAGGCCGCCGACCTGGCCAAGCGCCGCACGGCCGCCGAATCAGAAGCTGCAGCGATCCGCGCGATGATGAACGCGCCCAAGAAGGTGATGGTCGCCAAGAAGCCCGAAGAGGCCAAGCCGGCCGAAGCCAAAGAGGCGATCAAGGGCACCATTCACAAGCCCAAAGGCGCTCCGGGAGTGACCACGGCGGCAGCCAAACCAGGGGACAAGAAGCAAGTCAAGAGCGAGAAGTTGTCTTCGAGCTGGGCTGACGATGCGGCCAAACGTCGTGCGGCGCTGAAGCCCCGGAGTGACGGCGGTGGCGGTCGGCCGGGTTGGCGTGCTCCACGCGGCGGCTCACGCCGGGGTGGTGGGCGAGACGATGGATCCAACTACGCGCCGCAACAAGTCGAGTTCCAGGCACAGGAAGTGCACGTGCCCGAAACCATCTCGGTGGCCGATCTGGCGCACAAGATGAGTGTCAAGGCCAGCGAAGTGATCAAACAGCTGATGAAGCTGGGTCAGATGGTCACGATCAACCAGCAGCTCGACCAAGAGACGGCGATGATCGTGGTCGAAGAAATGGGCCACAAGGCGCTGACCGCGCAGCTGGATGACCCGGAAGCCTTTACCGAAGAAGAGACCTCCGGGCACGAGGGCAAGCGCTTGCCACGCGCGCCAGTGGTCACGGTGATGGGCCACGTCGACCACGGCAAGACCTCTTTGCTGGACTACCTGCGCCGCTCACGGGTCGCAGCAGGCGAGGCCGGCGGGATCACCCAGCACATCGGTGCTTATCACGTCGAGACGCCGCGCGGCTCGATCACTTTCCTCGATACCCCCGGTCACGCGGCCTTCACGGCGATGCGTGCTCGCGGCGCCAAGGCCACCGACATCGTGATCCTGGTGGTGGCTGCCGACGACGGCGTGATGCCGCAGACCAAAGAGGCGATTGCCCACGCCAAAGCAGCCAAAGTGCCGATCGTGGTGGCGATCAACAAGATCGACAAGCCTGACGCCAACCTGGAGCGTGTCAAGAACGAGTTGGTGGCTGAAGGTGTGTTGCCTGAAGAGTTTGGTGGCGATTCACCCTTTGTGCCGGTCTCGGCCAAGGTCGGCACCGGCATGGATACCTTGCTTGAGCAAGTCTTGCTGCAAGCAGAAGTGCTGGAGCTGACAGCGCCTACCGAGGCTGCTGCCAAGGGCCTGGTGATCGAAGCCCGCCTGGACAAGGGCCGCGGGCCTGTGGCCACCGTGCTGGTGCAAAGCGGCACCCTGAGGAAGGGTGACGTGGTGCTGGCCGGCAGCGCCTACGGCCGCGTTCGTGCGATGCTGGATGAAGACAACAAGGCCATCGACGAGGCCGGGCCGTCCTTGCCTGTCGAGATTCAGGGCCTGAGCGATGTACCGCAAGCCGGTGACGATTTCATGGTGCTGAGCGACGAACGTCGCGCGCGTGAGATCGCCACCTTCCGCCAAGGCAAGTACCGCGAGGTGACGCTCAACAGGCGCCAGGCCGCCAAGCTCGAAGGCATGTTCGAGAACATGGGCGAAGGTGCAGCGCAGACCCTGTCATTGATCGTCAAGGCCGATGTGCAGGGCTCACAAGAAGCACTGTCACAAAGCCTGGTCAAACTCAGCACCGCCGAGGTCAAGGTGCAGATCGTGCATGGCGCCGTGGGTGGCATCAGCGAGAGCGACATCAACCTGGCGATTGCTTCCAAGTCGGTGGTGATCGGCTTCAACGTGCGCGCCGATGCCGGTGCGCGCAAGCTGGCCGAGGGCAACGGCGTCGACATCAAGTACTACAACATCATTTATGACGCGGTAGACGAGATCAAGGCGGCGATGACCGGCATGCTGGCGCCCGAGCAGCGCGAGGAGGTCATCGGCACGGCAGAGGTTCGCACCGTGTTCGTGGCGAGCAAGATCGGCACGGTGGCGGGGTGCATGGTCACCGCAGGTCAGGTGGTGCGCAACGCCAGGTTCCGCTTGTTGCGCGAGAACGTGGTGATTTACACCGGTGAGATCGAATCCGTCAAACGCATGAAGGACGATGTGCGAGAAGTCAAGGAAGGCTTCGAGTGCGGTATCAAGCTGAAGAACTACAACGACATCAAAGAGGGTGATCAGCTCGAAGTCTTTGAAGTCAAAGAAATCGCACGTTCACTGTGAACATGAAGCAGCGCATCACTTCTTCCCGCAGCCACTGGCTGGCCATGTGCCGCCCAGCGGCGGGGCAGTGCTGCGCTTTCGCACGCCACAAGCCTGCAGACCGCCCTTGGGGGTAGGGCACCGCGCTGTTTCAGCGACAAGCCCCGCCCCTTGAAGGCGGGGCTTGTTACTTTCTAGCCTCGTGAGTCAGTCATTGCCTTTGCCATGCGACACAAAAAATCCACCGTTAACCGCAGCCACCGCGTCGCCGACCAGATCCAGCGTGATCTGGCCGAGTTGATCCGCGAGCTGAAGGATCCGCGCCTGGGCATGGTGACACTGAACAGTGTCGATGTGACGCCCGACTACGCACACGCCAAGATCTTCTTCTCGGTGCTGGTGGGCACGCCTGAAGAAAGCGAAATGGCTTTGAACGAAGCCGCCGGCTTCTTGCGCAACGGTTTGTTCAAGCGTTTGAGCATCCACACCGTGCCTTCGCTGCACTTTCACTTCGATCGCACCACCGAGCGCGCTGCAGACCTGTCGGCGCTGATCGCCAAGGCCAATGCCACGCGGGCCAAGGATGACTGAGTTGAAGAGCACGATCGCCTTCGACACTCGGGTGACCCCTGCTGCCGTCGGCAATGGCGCCTTGCAGCAACCTCATCGGTATGCCGGCACCCCGAAGACACGCGAAGCGCCGCAGCAGGACAGGCCTGCCCGCCAGCCGCGTCGTGCGCTGCATGGCGTGCTGCTGGTGGACAAGCCGCTGGGCTGGACCAGCAACGATGTGCTGCAAAAGTGCAAAGGCATGCTGCGCGCTGAAAAAGGCGGCCACACCGGGACGCTGGACCCGCTGGCCACCGGTTTGCTGCCGCTGTGTTTTGGTGCTGCCACCAAGTTCTCGCAAGTCAGCCTGGACGCCGACAAGTGCTACCGCGCCACGCTGCGACCGGGCCAGACCACCACCACTGCGGATGCCGAAGGCGAGTTGCTTCAAGAACGGCCCGTCAGGCTCAGCACAGCACAGATCGAAGCCGCCTGCCAAAGCCTGCTGGGCCGCATCGATCAAGTGCCGCCGATGCACTCGGCGCTGAAGCACCAAGGCAAGGCGTTGTACACCTACGCGCGGGCCGGCGTTGAGGTCGAGCGCGCCGCACGGCAGGTGACGATCCACGCGATCGACCTGATCGATTGGCAGCACGACCATTTGATCATCGACGTGCGCTGCAGCAAAGGCACCTACATCCGCACGCTGGCCGAAGACCTGGGCGAGCGTTTGGGCTGCGGCGCCCATCTGGCTGCCTTGCAACGCACCGCTTGCGGCGCCTTGCAGTTGCAGCACAGCATCACGCTTGAGGCATTGCAAGCGCTGGATGAAGCCGGTCGCGATGCCTTGCTGATGCCTGTAGACAGCCTCTTGGCAAACTGGCCAGAGATAGAACTGCAAGCCGAAGACGCCAGCCGATTCTTGTGCGGCAGCCGCCGCCGTTTGCCTCTGCCAGACGCTGCTGCGGTGCGCGTCTACGCCCAACACCCGCGCGCCTTTCTGGGCAGCGGTCACATCCAGGGCGGCGAGTTGATCGCCGACCGACTACTCAGTCCTCTCGAAGTCAGAGCCACACCATGACACGTCAAATCAGAAACATCGCCATCATCGCCCACGTCGACCACGGCAAGACCACGATGGTCGACCAACTGCTGCGCCAAAGCGGCACTTTCCGTGAAAACGAAAAAGTGGCCGAGCGGGTGATGGACAACGACGACATCGAACGCGAACGTGGCATCACGATCCTGGCCAAGAACTGCGCCGTGGAGTGGAAAGGCACCCACATCAATATCGTCGATACCCCCGGCCACGCGGACTTTGGCGGTGAGGTCGAGCGTGCCTTGAGCATGGTCGATGGCGTGGTGCTGCTGATCGACGCCCAAGAGGGGCCCATGCCACAAACACGCTTTGTGACCAGGAAAGCGCTGGCACTGGGCTTGAAGCCGATCGTCGTCGTCAACAAGATCGACAAGCCCGGCTCGCGGCCCGACTACGTGATCAACGCAGCTTTCGACCTGTTTGACAAACTGGGCGCCACCGAAGAGCAGTTGGACTTCCCGGTGGTCTATGCCTCGGGCCTCAACGGTTGGGCTTCAATCAAGGAAGGCGATCCTGGCCAAGCCTGGGCCACCGACATGAGCCAGCTCTTTGACACCGTGCTGGCCCATGTGCCAGCGCACCAAGGCGACCCTGCAGCGCCTTTGCAACTGCAGATCTCGTCGCTGTACTACAGCACTTTCGTGGGGCGCATTGGCGTGGGCCGCATCAACGCCGGTACCTTGAAAGCGCCGATGGATGTGCTGGTGATGGAAGGCACGGCAGAAGAAGGCGGTCGGTCGTACAAAGGCCGCGTCAGCCAGGTGCAGACCTTTGAGGGCCTGGAGCGTGTGCCGGTGGCCGAAGCCGGCCCAGGCGACATCGTGCTGATCAATGGCATCGAAGACATCGGCATCGGCGTGACCGTGACCGATCCGCTGCAGCCGCAGCCCTTGCCGATGCTGAAGGTGGATGAGCCCACACTGACGATGAACTTCTGCGTCAACAACAGCCCCTTGGCCGGCCGCGAAGGCAAGTTCGTGACGAGCCGTCAGATCTGGGACCGATTGCAAAGAGAGCTGCAAAGCAATGTCGCGCTGAAGGTCAAGGAATCGGGCGAGGACGGCATCTTCGAGGTCAGCGGTCGGGGCGAATTGCACCTGACGATCCTGCTGGAGAACATGCGCCGCGAAGGCTTCGAGCTCGCGGTCAGCAAACCTCGCGTGGTCTTCCGTCAAGTGGACGGTGAAAGGTTCGAGCCGATCGAGATGTTGACCGTGGACATCGAAGACCAGCATCAGGGCGGCGTGATGCAGGCTCTGGGCGAGCGCAAAGCCGAGCTGGCCAACATGGAAACCGACGGTCGTGGCCGCGTGCGGTTGGAGTACAGAATCCCTGCGCGTGGGCTGATCGGATTCAGCAACGAGTTCATGAACCTGACCCGCGGCACGGGCTTGATCAGCAACATCTTTGAAGGCTACGAGGCCTACAAGGGCGAACTCAGCGGACGCAAGAACGGCGTGCTGATCAGCATGGACGATGGCGAGATCTTCACCTACGCCCTGGGCAAGTTGGACGATAGGGGCCGCATGTTCGTCAAAGCGGGTGACCCGGTCTACGAAGGCATGATCGTGGGCATCCACAGCCGCGACAACGACCTGGTGGTCAACGCCACCCGCACCAAGCAGCTGACCAACTTCCGCGTCAGCGGCAAGGAAGACGCGATCAAGGTCACCCCGCCCATCGACCTGAGCCTGGAGTACGCGGTGGAGTTCATCGACGATGACGAGTTGGTCGAGATCACGCCCAAGAGCGTGCGGGTGCGCAAGCGGCACCTGAAAGAGCACGACCGCAAGCGGGCTTCCAGAGAGGCAGCCTGACAGCTGTCAGGCGGGCCATGACCTCTGCCATGGACCGCACAACCGTCCGCACAACCGTCCGTACAACCGTCCACACAACCGATCCCGCAACCGATCCCGCTCAAAACAAGCGCTGACCCGGGCGCAGTCTGAAGCGCAAGGCTGCGGGACTGCTCGCCAGCCAGTCGACGCACCACCCCCTGGACTCCCTAAGCATGACGCACCGCAAAGCGGTCTGGATGATGGTGGCTGCCGCCCTGTTGTGGAGCACGGCCGGTGTGGTTTCGCGCTTCTTGCAAAGCGCTGAGGGCTTTGAAATCACCTTCTGGCGCAGTGCTTTCAACGCCTTGTCGCTGCTGGTTTTGCTGAGCTGGCTGCGGGGTCCGCAGGTGTTGTGGCGCTCTTTGCGCAGTGGCGGCAGGGCGCTGTGGCTGTCGGGATTTTGCTGGTGTGTGATGTTCACCGCCTTCATGATCGCCTTGACGCTGACCAGCGTGGCCAACGTGCTCGTCACGATGGCGCTGGGGCCGCTGTTCACGGCGCTGATGTCGCGTGGCTTTCTGGGCCACCGGCTGCCCGCGCGCACCTGGGCCGCCATTGCGCTTGCGGGCATGGGCATTGCCTGGATGTACGGCGGCAACGTCAGTGCCAGCGACCCGCGCCAACTGCTGGGCATCGCGGTGGCGCTGGGTATACCGGTGGCGGCCGCCATCAACTGGACCTTGCTGCAGCACCTGCGCAGCCAACAGGGTGGCGGTGGCGACATGCTGCCTGCGGTGCTGGTGGGTGCGCTGCTGTCGGCAGCGATCAGCTTGCCGCTGTCGCTGCCGTTTTCTGCCGCCCCTTCAGACATCGCCTGGCTGGCCGGGCTGGGCTTGATGCAACTGGCCATACCTTGCCTGATGGCTGTGGCAGCCGCGCGCGTGCTCAGCGGGCCGGAGATCTCTTTGCTGGCTTTGCTGGAGGTGGTTTTTGGCGTCGCCTGGGTCTGGTGGGGTGCTGGCGAGGCTCCTTCAAAGGCCGTGCTGGGCGGCGGTTTACTGGTACTGATCGCCTTGGCCGGCAACGAATTGCTGGCCTTGCGCAACCTGTACCGGCGTTGACCCAGGTTGACGGGCAAGCGGCCACAGGGTTGCCCACGGGCATCCCCCTCTGACCAAGCGCTCGCGCATGGCCTAGGATCGGTCGGGCGGCGGCAATCGGTTCGCCCGACAGGGACCCCTTGATGAAACAACTCTCTGGTCTGGACGCGACCTTTCTGTACCTGGAAACGCCAACCATGCCCATGCATGTCGGGGCCTTGCATGTGCTGGAACTGCCTGCCGATTTCAAGGGCAAGTTCGTGACTGCCCTGCGCAGACACATGGCTGCCCGTCTGCCGGTGGCCCCTGTGTTGCGCCGTCGACTTTGGTGGATGCCCTTGAACCTGGCCAATCCAGCGTGGGTGGATGCCGAGCCCGACATGAGCGAGCATGTCGTCGAGATCAAGCTGCCACCTTCGGCCAAGCTGGGCGATGGCATGGCTGCGCTGGAAGCCGAAGTTTCGCGGCTGCACCCGGTGCTGCTGGACCGCGAGAAGCCGCTGTGGAAGTTTCATGTCTTTGAAGGTCTGGCGCCTTCGGCCAACGGCAACAAGCGCGTGGCCTTGTATTCCAAGCTGCACCACGCAGCTGTGGATGGCCAGGCTGCGGTGGCCTTGGCCAACACCCTCCTCGATCTGAGCCCCCTGCCGCGCGAGATCGAAGTGCGCGACAGCAAACGCGGCAAAGTCTTTCAGTTGGAGATGGCAGAGATGCTGCGCGGCGTGATCGGCAATCAGGCGCAGAAAGTGGCCGACATCGTGCGCAAACTTCCGGCCACGGTGAGCACTTTGAAAAACGCAGCCTCGTCGATGGCCTCCAGCACCATCAGCACCAGCACGCTCTTGGGCGGCAAGGGCGGGCCCAACAACTTCACTCTGGCCCCGCGCACGCCGCTCAATGCCAGCGTCACCGAAGGCCGGGCCTTTGCTTGCGCCACCTTGCCATTGGCCGAGATCAAGGCCTTGTCCAAGGCACACCAGGTCACCATCAACGATCTTGTGATGATGTTGTGCAGCACCGCGCTGCGCCGCTTCTACGCCAAGCGCCGCACGCTGCCGCGCAAGAGCCTGGTGGCTGCGGTGCCCATTTCTTTGCGCGCCAAAGGCGACACCACCGCCGACAACCAGGCTTCGATGAGTTTGATCAGCCTGGGCACGCACATCAGCGACACCGGCAAAAGGCTGGATCACGTGCGGGCTGCCACCGCGGCCATGAAAAGCACGATGGGCCAGGTCAAGAGCGTGTTGCCCACCGACTTTCCTTCGCTGGGCATCCCTTGGCTGATGGAAGCGGCCACCGCCCTGTATGGCAAGGCGCGGGTGGCAGATCGCATCCCGCAAGTGGCCAACCTGGTCATCTCCAACGTGCCAGGGCCGCCGGTGCCGCTGTACATGGCTGGGGCACGCATGCTGACCAATTACCCCACCAGCATCGTCGTGCATGGGCTGGGGCTCAACATCACGGTGCAAAGCTACGACCAGAGCCTGGACTTTGGCCTGATGGCCGATGCCCAGGCGATGCCCGAAGTGCGTGAATTGGCGGGCGCCTTGCTGGTGGCTTTTGACGATCTGTGCGCCTTGCCCCGGCCGGGCGAGGTGGAGACCGATGAGCCGCTGCCACCGGGCCCGATGCGCAAGGCGGCGTCTGGAGCCGCCAACAGGGCCTTGGACGAAGTCTCCAGCACCGTCAAAGGTGCTGTGAGTGGTGCTCTGAGTGGTGCGGTGAGCAGGGCTGTCGGTGGCGGGGTCCGGGGCGCTGTCAAAGGCGCTGTGTCAGGCATGGCCCGCAGAGTCCTGGGTGGCGCCCCGTCGATGCCAAAGCCTGCATCCGAATCCCGACAAGTCGTGACAAAACCGTCTGATGCAGCAAAAAAAAGTCGCTCCCGCTAGGGCGGACGCCCCAAAGACCCGGCGCCGTGCTGACTAAGATGTGCGCATGACCGTTGCCCCCAAAGTCCAGCGCAAAAGCAATGCCAGCCAGCAAAAGACGAGATCCGAGCCGCGTCAGCGCCCGCAACCCAATCCCTTTGCCCCTTTGCAACCAGACGAACTGGTGGCTGCCCCCGGGCCGCTGTTGATGATGATGGAAGCCCGCGCGCCCTGGGAATGGGCTGCCATGTGGGCTGCCACGCCGTGGTTGAACCGCCTGCCGGTGGGGGATGGCCACCCGGTGATCGTCTTTCCTGGCCTCGGCGCCTCTGACACCTCGACCTTGATGCTGCGCAACTTCTTGCGCCAGCGTGGCTACACCGCCTACCCGTGGCTCCAGGGTTTCAACTTCGGGCCCCGCCATGGCGTGCTGGACGCCTGTCGCAGCCATGTGCGCGACATCGCCAACCGCCACAACGAGCCCGTCAGCCTGATCGGGTGGAGCCTGGGCGGCATCTACGCGCGCGAGATCGCCAAAGAACAGCCCGACAACGCACGCTGCGTGATCACCTTGGGCTCACCCTTCGTCGGCCACCCGCGGGCCACCAACGCCTGGCGCTTTTATGAGCTGGTCTCGGGCCAGGCAGTGCACGACCACGCATTGACCGCACAGGTGCGCGTGCCGCCCGGCTGCCCCACCACCAGCATCTTCAGCAAGACCGACGGCGTGGTGGCCTGGCAATGCAGCATCAACGAACCCTCAGCGAGCAGCGAGAACATCGAGGTCCAGGCCAGCCACATCGGCATGGGGCTGAACCCGCTGGCGCTTTATGCCATTGCCGACCGTCTTCGCCAAGACCCGCAACGCTGGAAGAAGTTTGACCTGCAAGGCGCCCGCAAGTGGTTCTACAAGATCGGGCATGCGCTGCCTGAGTTGACGCCCAGAGAGCAGCGCTGAGCCATGCAAATTCAATCCAACGGCATCGGCATAGAGGTCGACGATCAGGGCCTGCCCAATGGCGAGCCGCTGCTTTTGATCATGGGACTGGGCATGCAGATGCTGGGCTGGCCCGATGAGCTGGTGCAGATGCTGGTCAGCCGGGGTTTCAGGGTCATCCGCTTTGACAACCGCGACACGGGGCTGAGCACCGGCTTTGACCAGGCCGGCGTGCCCAACCTTGCCTGGGCGGCGATGCGCCACATGGTGCGGCTGCCCGTTGAATCGCCGTACAGTCTGCGCGACATGGCCGACGATGCCGTGGGCGTGCTGGACGCCTTGGGCATCGCCAAGGCGCATGTCTGTGGCGCCAGCATGGGCGGCATGATTGCACAGCGCATGGCTGCAGCGCATCCGCAACGCGTCAAAAGCCTGGGCTTGTTGATGACCAGCAGCGGCGCGCGCGATTTGCCGCAGCCCACTCTGCGTGTGCGCCGCGTGCTGCTCTCCAGGCCCGACGGCAAGAATCTGGAGGCCGTGGTGGCGCACCTCAAGCGTGTGCTGGGGGTCATCGGCAGCCCGGCATTTCCGCCCGACCCGCTGCGCCAGGACGCCCGCCTGCGCACGATGGTGCAACGCGCCTGGCGGCCTGCCGGCACGGCGCGCCAGCTCCTGGCTGTGGCGGCTGATGGTGACCGCAGCGCCCTGCTGCCCAAAATCAACGTGCCGACGCGCGTGATGCACGGCCAGGCCGACCCCTTGATCCCGGTGGCAGCGGCGCATGATCTGGCAAAGAAGATGCCCGGCGCCGTGCTCGACATCATCCCTGGCATGGGGCACGACCTGCCGCTGCAGGTGCTGGCCGGCATCGCCAGCGGCTTGGCGGACAACGCGAGCAGGACGGTGTCTCAGCGCGCCTGAAGAGCGCTTGTCATGCAAGGGCCTGACAATCGGGCCCGATGAATACAGAAAATCCCAGAGTCTGGCCACTGCAAGGTGCAACGAACTTTCGCGACCTGGGCGGCTATCCGACCCAGGACGGCCGGCATGTACGCTGGCGGCGGCTCTTTCGCTCAGACCACCTGGGCGCGCTCAGTGCAGACGACTTGAAAACGCTGGCGCCGCTGGGCCTTGAGCGTGCGCTGGACTTCAGAGGGCTGCACGAGCGCGGAGCAGCACCCTACGCTTTGCCGGGCATCGCGCAGCACTCGCTGGCCATCGAGCCGACCGTTGTGCAGCGCTTGCAAGAGCTGGCGGGTTCAGGCGCTGCGTTGACCGCAACGGTGGCCACGTCGCTGATGGAGGAGCTTTACCGCAGCTTGGCGTCCGAGCGTCACCATCGCTTTGCGGAGTTCTTCCAACATGTGCTGGACTGCGATGGCCCGCTGGTCTTTCACTGCACCGCCGGCAAAGACCGCACCGGGTTTGCTGCAGCTTTGTTGCTGCTGGCACTGGGCGTACCGCGCGATCTGGTGATGGAAGACTACATGCTGACCAATGCGGTCTACAAACACCCACCGATGCCGACAACGGGGCTCGCACCCGAAGCGCTGCGAGTGATGTGGGGCGTACAAGCAGGCTTCCTGCAAGCGGCCCTGCAGTTGGTGGACGCCGAAGACGGCGGCATGCATGGCTACCTTGGCCGCAAGCTTGGACTGAGTCAGACCTCGATCGCCAGGCTTTCGCAGCGCTACCTGGAGTGATTGGCGAGGCAAACGCTGCTGTTACTCCAGGGCAAGTGGTGGAGCCGGGCCGCTTGGCATGGGTGACGCTGGCGCTCGCGGGTCTGGGGGTTCTCGGGGCGTCTCACCGTCTGAAGCAGCGAATCCACGCGATTCGGCCGGGCCTGACCACAAGGTCGGCGTTGTATCTTCAAGCGTTTCTTCTTCTCAGCCACATCCCCGCTGCCCCAAAAGCCACCAGCAAGCCCATCACCACTGCCAGGATGCCGAGCACCTGCAGCAGGGTGGGGACCTCACCCAGCACCGGGATCGCCAGCAGGGTCGCCGCACCCGGCACCATCGCACCGAAGAAGGCTGCCGGCCCCGGGCCCAGCAGCGCTGCGGCGCGGCTGTAAGCCAGCAGCGCCACCAGGCCGGCTCCCAGGCCCTGCGCCAGGATCTGCATCGTCCACATGCCGACGCTGGCATTGGCCAGGCGGCTGAGGTCAGCCATCAGCAGGTAGGGCGGCGCGAAGAGCACGCAGGACAACACCACGATGACTGCCGTCACGCGCAAGGGGTCGACCTGCCAGCGCCGCGACAAGGCACCAAACAGGCCCCAGCAGCAACCGGCGGCGGCAAACAGCAAATCGCCCACCCAGACCGGGCCGCCGCCATGCATCAGCAGCCCGTCGCTGCCCATGAACAGCAGCCCGACCACGACACAGGCTGCGCCAACGGCGCTTTCGCGGGTCCAGCGCTGGTGGGCCAGGCGCGCCGACAGCGTCAATCCCGCCAGCATCTGGAACGCAGGGGCAATGACAGCGCCGTGCGTCAACGGCGCCAGTGTGAAGCCGGTCATGAACAGCAGGCTGAACCCTGGCCCGGCCAGCAGCGTCAGGATCAGACCGCGTTGCCAGCCGATGCCACCCAGATCGCGCAGCCCCCAGCGCAGCAAGAAGGGCAGCATGATCAGCGCCCCGGGCGCAAAGCGCAGCAAGGTCAAGTCGCCAGCGCTCAGGCCCGACTTGACCCCCAGGCGTGCCAAAACCGTGTAGTTGGCCCAGATAGCCGCCGCCAGAAGACCCCAGGCAAGGCCTTGCCAACGGGTCTGGGCGGCTGACAACGGCAAAGCTGCGGGCATGCCCCGAGGCTAACCGACCCGACCCGTGCTGCGCAGGCTGCGGCGCGGGTGGCACCGCCAGCCGGCCAACCAGCCAGCCAACCAGCCGACAGCCACGAAGATCGCGCGTCAGAACTGGATCACATCCGCAATGGCGCGGATGCCAGCGGTGGCGCAACTGTCATCGGCTTCGCCCCCTGGGCCGCCAGAAATGCCGATGGCGCCAAAGACCTGACCACCCCCTTCGATCACCTGGCCACCGCCCGCAGCCATGAAGCGCGGCAGGCTGCGCAAGCCGCTCATCGTCTTGCCCGGCTGCGTCTCTTCGGCCAGCGACGTGGTGCTGGTTCTGAAGCTGGCTGCAGTCCAGGCCTTGTTGCTGGCCACATCGACGGTGTGGGCGCCAGCAAAACGGTCGCGCAGCAAGACCTGCGGCAGGCCTGAGCGATCGGTGACGACCACAGCCACTTGGAAGCCCTGCTTGCGGCAAAACTCCAGTGCGGCTTGGGCAGCGACCAGCGCAGTCTCTGGCGTCAACGACTTTGTGGTGAAACTGCCCTGTTGGGCAGATGCTGGCAAGCTCAGCCCCAGCCACAGTGCTGCAGCACCCCAGATTGCAGCACCCCGAGCCAGGCGCTTGCGGTAGGTTGGCTGGCGAGCAGTGTGAGGGCTGTCTGTGTGGGCCGTGTGGGCTATGTGGGCTGTATGGTTCATGCGCCGTCTCCTGTTTGATGTCGAGGTCCGCCGCGCGAGCAATGCGAGCAATCAATCGCAGCGGGTCGCGCGGTCTGCTGCGTATCAGTATGCGACCGCCAGAACCCGCCCGATTTGAGCGGGATCAAAGGTGGCAGCAGGCATGCCCTGATGTTTTGGCGACACGTCCATGGCGACGCGTCCTTGCTTGGGTTCCTGCCCCGCGTCCTGGGCCGCTGTCCTTGGCTGCATCCTGGCCTGCTCTGGCTGGCGTACCATGTCGAGGTGAAACGACTCTGGCTCTTCTGGTTGTTGGCTTTTTGCCTTTCAGGGCAAGCGCTTTCCGGCAGTTGGGCGACTGCCGCCGTTTGCCCCGTGTGGGCGGGGCAGGGCGCAGCCCAATCGGCCGACCCTGCAACGACGCTGCCCTCTGAACCTGTGCAGGTGAAGAACACCGCCCACCCTGCGGTGCCCGACTGCTGCAACGATCTGCTGACCTATCTCAGCACCGGCCAAAGCTGCAAGGCCGGGCAAGACTGCGCGATGGCGCAACCCTGGGCCTTTGACCAGGCTGCAGGAGTCACGGCTGCTTTCGCTTCGACCACAGTGCGCTGGCCGGGCCGCACCGCCGGCAAGTTTGCCAACGGCCCGCAGCGCATCTGGCGCCCGCCAACTTTCGTCTGACCCTTCCGGTGTTGTGCTGAGCGCGCCTCGGGGTTTTTGAGCCCCCAGGCAGCGCCCAGTTGATGTGGCGCAGCGCGCCACGCCCTGATCGGAGTCAGTCTATGTCTGGATCTTCAAGGTTCCGCCGCAGCCATGCGCGGCCGGCGGGCCGTCTGTTGCCCTTTGCGGCCTTTGCGGCCTTTGCGGCCTTTGCGGCCTTTGCGGCTTTTGCGGCTTTTGCAGGTGGTCTGGTCGCCGCTGCCCGCAGCGCGTCCAAAGCTCTCGGCAAATTTGGCAATCCTGGCAGTCTTGGCAGCGTCGCTGCGGCGATCAGCTGTTTGCTGCTGCTGAGCGCGCCAGCAGCAGCGCAACCGCAGCCTGCGCAACAGCAGCCGACACCCACCCTGAGCCTGTCGATGGCCATGACGCTGGCCGAGCAGAACTCGCAGGCCCTGCCTGCACAGGACGCAGCAGCCAGGGCCGCCTCGGCACGCGCCATTGCAGCCGGCCAACTGCCGGACCCGATGCTGCGCCTGGGTCTGGACAACGTGCCTTTCGAAGGCAGCCTGGACAGTGTGCTGACCCGAGAACCCACCACCGCGCGCAGCATCGGGCTGGTGCAAGCCCTGCCGCGAGCAGCCAAGCGCCAAGCACGCGCACAGCTCTTTGAGCGAGAGGCCGATCTGGCCATGGCGCGGCGTGCTCTGGAGCGCCGACGCCTGCGCCGCGAAGCCGCCTTGGCATGGGTGCAGGCCTACGTGCAGGGCCAGCGACTGCAGCAGATCGAGGCCCAACGTGTGCAAGCTGAGTTGCTGCGTGAAGCGGTGGATGCCGCCTATCGGGCGGCGCGGGCTTCGCAGACTGAACCCTTTGTGGCGCGCTTGGCTCTGGGCCGTTTGCAAGACCAGCGGCTGCAGGCCCTTGCCGAGCAGCAGCTGGCGCTGGCCAGCCTGCGCCGTTGGGTGGGAGCGGCCGCCGACTGGCCGCTGGATCAAGCGCCAGACTGGCAGCTCAGCAGCCTGGACAGCCCACAAGCCGCTGCCTGGCTGACGCAGGACCCGGAGCTGGCGCTGACGCAGGCACAGCAATCGCAAGCGGGTGCCGCTGTGAATCTTGCGCGCGAAGACTTGCGCCCAGACTGGAGCGTGGACCTGCGGGTGGCGCAGCGCGGGCCCCGCTACGACAACATGGTCTCGATCGGCTTCAGTCTGCCGCTGCGCTGGGATGTGGATCGACGCCAAGGCCGCGAGGTGGCGGCCCGCATGGCGCAGCAGCAGCAAGCCGAGGCAGACAGCGAAGAAGTCAAACGGGCCCGCGACACCCAGGTTGAGCGTTGGCGCTTGAGTTGGCAAATCGGCCTGCGCCGCTTGCAGACCTACCAGCAAGAGTTGCTGCCCCTGGCCGCGGCCCGCACGCAAGCGGCTCTGGCGTCTTACCGCGCCGGCTCAGGGCCTTTGCAGGCTGTGCTGGAAGCCCGGGTGGCAGAGCAGGCGCTGCGCCTGGAGCAAGTGCAGATCGAAGGGCAGACAGCCAGCGACTGGATCAGGCTCGAAACGCTGCTGCCCCCCGCAACGACCCCAATCCTGGAGCAACGACCATGAACGCAGCTCAACACAACACCGCGCCTGACAAAGAAGCGCCGGGCCGCCCCAAGTCTCAGCATTTTCTTTCAGGGTCCCCGGCGCGAAGCCGCGGCTTGGCGGGCGCTCAATGGTTGCTTGGCCTGGCGCTGCTTCTGGCCGTCGCTGGCACTGCGTGGTGGCTGGGCATGAAGCAGGGCAGCATGGGTGCTGGCGGTGCAGGCCAAAGCGCCTCAACCAGTGGCGGCACCTCTGGCAGGCCGGCTGCCGTGCAAGACCCTTCCAACTGGGGCATCCCAGAAGGCGAAGAAGCCACGCGCCGCCACATCCGCGACGGCTTGAAGGCGGGCGACATCGACCCCGTCACTGGCATGAAAGTGTTGAACTACCACGACCCGATGGTGCCGGGCAAGAACTTCGATGCGCCCGCCAAGTCGCCCTTCATGGACATGATGCTGGTGCCACGCTACGCAGGCGCGGGCGACACAGACACGGGCGGCATCAGCGTCAGCCCACGCATCCAGCAAAACCTGGGGCTGCGCACGGCAGCCGTGGTCGAAGGCACGGTGGCCGCAGAAGTGACAGCCGTGGGCGCCGTGACCTGGAACGAGCGCGAACAGGTGGTGCTGCAGGCTCGCGCCACCGGTTTCGTGGAGAAGCTGCATGTACGCGCCACGCTGGACCGCGTCACCCAGGGCCAGCCGATCGCCGAAATCTACGTGCCGGCTTGGGTTGCCGCCCAAGAAGAGTACCTGGCGCTGACGCGCATGAAGGGCCTGGACCTGGCACCGCTCGTGGACGCAGCGCGCCAGCGCATGCGCCTGGCCGGCATGAGTGAAGAGCAGATCGCGCAAGTGGTGCAGTCGGGCGTGGTGCAGCCCCGCCTGGTGCTGCTGGCGCCAATCACAGGCACCGTGACTGAGCTGACGCTGCGCGAAGGCGCCACGGTGATGTCCGGCATGACGCTGGTGCAATTGCAAGGCACCCGCACGGTGTGGGCAGAGGGCCAGGTGCCCGAGAGCCAGGCCGCGCTGATCAAGGTGGGCACGCGGGTCACTGCCAGCACGCCTGCCGCGCCGGGCCAGCGCTTTGCGGGCCGGGTGCAAGCGCTGCTGCCTGAAGTGGATCCGCTGACTCGCACCCTGAAAGCCCGGCTGGAGCTGGCCAACCCCGCTGGTCGCCTGGTGCCGGGCATGTTTGTGCAGATGCGCTTTGACAGTGGCGGGCGCAGCAAGAGCCTGCTGCTGCCCAGCGATGCGGTGATCCGAACGGGCCAACGCAGTGTGGTCATGCTGGCGCTGGACGAAGGGCGTTTTGCGCCTGTAGAGGTCGTCACGGGGCGGGAAGCCAACGGCCAGATCGAGATCGTCAAAGGCTTGCAACTGGGGCAGAAGGTGGTGCTGTCGGGCCAGTTCCTGATCGACTCCGAAGCCACGCTGCGTGGTTTGCAGGCGCGACTGAACCCTGCGGACACGGCCGCGCCCGCAACCACAGCTCCGGCCACCGCCGCACCCACCTACCGCACTGACGCCTTGGTACTGGGCATCGAAGGCGACAGAGTTTCACTCGACCACCCCGAGATCCCGGCCCTCAGGTGGCCCCGCATGACGATGGACTTTGTACTGCCGGCGCCTGCCGACCGACCACGCGATCTGGCTGCGGGCGAGAGGGTAGAGATCGAATTCAAGACCCCAGACGGTGATGTGCCGCAAATCATCAGCATCCGCCGCGTTGCACCTGGGGCCGGCAAATGATCGCCGGCCTGATCCACTGGAGCATCCACAACCGCTTTCTGGTGTTGCTGGGCGCGGTGGTGCTCAGCGTCTGGGGCACCGTCAGCCTGCTGAAGACGCCGCTGGATGCGTTGCCCGATCTGTCGGACACCCAAGTCATCGTACGCACCCAGTGGCCGGGCCAGGCGCCGCAGATCGTCGAAAGCCAGGTCACCTATCCGCTGACGACCACGATGCTGTCAGTGCCCGGGACCAAGGCCGTGCGCGGGTTCTCGATGTTTGGCGACAGCTTTGTGTATGTGCTGTTCGATGACGATGTCGATCTGTACTGGGCCCGCTCGCGGGTGCTGGAGTACCTGAACCAGGCGCAGTCCAGGCTGCCGGCCGGAACACAGTCTTCGATCGGCCCCGATGCCACCGGCGTGGGCTGGATCTACCAGTACGCGCTGATCGACCGCACAGGCCGTCAGGACTTGTCGCAATTGCGCGCCTTGCAAGACTGGTTCTTGCGCTACGAGCTCAAGACCGTGCCCGATGTTGCTGAGGTGGCCAGCGTGGGCGGCATGGTGCGCCAATACCAGATCGTGCTGGACCCGGACAAGATGGCGGCTTACGGCATCACGCAGGCTGCAGTGGCCCAGGCAGTAACGCGCGGCAACCAGGAAGCCGGTGGCTCGGTGCTTGAAATGGGTGAGGCCGAGTACGCCGTGCGCGCCAGCGGCTACCTGCGCAACTTGGCGGACTTTCGCGCCATCCCGCTGCTCACCACCGACGCCGGCGTCTCGGTGCGGCTGGGGGATGTCGCCCATGTGCAAATGGGCCCCGAGAAGCGACGCGGCATCGGTGAGCTCAACGGCGAAGGCGAAGCCGCAGGTGGCATCATCGTGATGCGCTCGGGCAAAAACGCGCTGCAGACCATTGCTGCGGTCAAAGTCAAGCTGGCGGAGTTGCAGCGCGGCCTGCCTGCAGGGGTCGAGATCGTGCCGGTCTACGACCGTTCGACCTTGATCAACAGCGCGGTGGACAACCTGCGCGGCAAGCTGATCGAAGAGTTTGTGGTGGTGGCGCTGATCTGCGCGCTGTTTCTGTTCCATCTGCGCAGCGCCTTGGTGGCCGTGGTGTCGCTGCCGCTGGGCATCCTGGCGGCCTTTATCGTCATGCAGGCGCAGGGCATCAACGCCAACGTGATGTCGCTCGGCGGCATCGCGATTGCCATCGGCGCGATGGTCGATGCAGCCATCGTGATGGTCGAAAACGCCCACAAACACCTGGAGCGCTACGCGGCGGCGCACCCTGGCCAGCCACTGTCAGACCCCCAGCGCTGGCAGGTGATCAGCAAGGCAGCCACCGAGGTCGGCCCGGCGCTGTTTTTTTCGCTGTTGATCATCACGCTGTCGTTCATCCCGGTGTTCACCTTGGAGGCTCAAGAAGGCCGTCTCTTTGCGCCGCTGGCCTACACCAAGACCTACGCGATGGCAGCAGCGGCAGGCCTGGCCGTGACGCTGGTGCCGGTGCTGATGGGGTATCTGATCCGCGGCCGCATCCCGGCCGAGACCGCCAACCCACTCAACCGTGGCTTGATCGCGGTCTACAGGCCATGCCTGGAAGTGGTGCTGAAGTGGCCGCGTTTGACCTTGGTGCTGGCGGCTGTGGTGCTGGGGGTGAGCTGGTGGCCGCTGCAGCACATTGGCGGTGAGTTCATGCCGCCGATGGACGAAGGCGACTTGCTGTACATGCCCACCGCATTGCCCGGTTTGTCGGTGGGCAAAGCGGCTGAGCTGTTGCAGCAGACCGACCGCATGATCAAGACCGTGCCCGAGGTCGCCACGGTGTACGGCAAAGCCGGCCGCGCCGACACCGCCACCGACCCGGCGCCGCTGGAGATGTTCGAGACCACGATCCAGTTCAAGCCACGCGAGCAGTGGCGGCCCGGCATGACGCCAGAAAAGCTGGTCGAAGAACTGGACCGCGCCGTGCGCGTGCCAGGGCTGACCAACATCTGGGTGCCGCCCATCCGCAACCGCATCGACATGCTCGCCACAGGCGTCAAGAGCCCTGTGGGTGTGAAGGTGGGTGGCACTGATGTGGCCACCATCGACCGCCTGACGGCGCAGATCGAGACTGCCGTCAAACAAGTGCCAGGCGTCAGCAGCGCGCTGGCCGAGCGCCTGTCGGGCGGGCGCTACATCGATGTCGACATCCAGCGCGACAACGCTGCCCGCTACGGCTTGAACATCGCCGATGTGCAAGAGGTGATCGCAGGGGCAGTGGGCGGCCTGGTGATTGGCGAGACAGTAGAAGGGCTGCAGCGCTTCTCGATCAACCTGCGTTATCCGCAAGAGCTGCGCGACTCGCTGCCCAAGCTCAGGGCCTTGCCGATCGTCACGGCGCGTGGTCAGCGCCTGGTGCTGTCGGATGTGGCCACCGTGCGCATCACCGACGGACCGCCGATGCTGCGCAGCGAAAACGCTCGCCTGGCAGGCTTTGTGTACGTGGACATCCGCGGCCGGGATCTGAGCGGCGCGGTGCAAGAGATGCAGCGCGTGGTGGCCGAGAAAGTGCAACTGCCGGCAGGCTACTCGGTCAGCTGGTCAGGCCAGTTCGAGTTTTTGGAGCGGGCGCAGGCCAAGCTCAAGCTGGTGGTGCCTTTGACGCTGTTGATCATCTTCGTGCTGCTCTACCTCGCCTTCAAGCGCCTGGACGAAGCGCTGATCATCATGGGCACCTTGCCTTTTGCCCTGGTCGGCGGCATCTGGCTGTTATGGGGCCTGGATCACAACATGTCGGTGGCCAGCGCCGTGGGCTTTCTCGCACTGGCCGGTGTGGCTGCAGAGTTTGGCGTGATCATGCTGATCTACCTCAAACAGGCCTGGGAAGAACGCCTGCGAAGCGGCCGCACCACGCCCGAGGATCTGCTGGACGCGATCCGCGAAGGCGCGGTGCTGCGCGTGCGCCCCAAAGCCATGACCGTGGCCACCATCGTCGCCGGTCTGCTGCCGCTGTTCTGGGGCACCGGCACCGGCAGTGAAGTCATGCAGCGCATCGCGGCACCGATGGTCGGCGGCATGCTCAGCGCACCGCTGCTGTCGATGTTCGTGGTGCCTGCGGTTTATCTGCTGGTGCGGCGGCGTGGGCTGGCTCAAGCCCAGCCCAGCTTGCCTGCTGAATCACCACGGCAGCCGCAGGTCTTGCCTGTGGCGACATGAACGCTTGCAGTCATCCGCCAGGTGGCCCCAGGTCCAGGATACGAACTGTCTGGTTGGCGAGTTGTACCTCGCGCAGAAAGAATGCCAAACCCACCACCAAGGCCAAGGTGGAGCCTGTGAACAGCAGGCCCACGAGCCACTTCAGTGGCGTGCTGAGCACAACTTCAAGAAACAACGCTGCCACCACCATGCACACCAGCAGCGCCGAAAGGGTGGTCGCCGTGATGGCAGCGCTGGCCAAGCGGCGACGACGTTCCAGGTGCGACAGCTCTTGCGCAAACTGCAGACGCAAACGGTCGGTCTGAGGCCGTGCGACTTCGGTCAGGAAGCGACTGCGGTCGACGGTTCTGGCCAGGCGGCCGGTCATCACGTTGAGGATGCCTGCGATGCCGGTCAACAGAAAGACCGGGCCAACGGCCAGCTGTATCGCCTGGCTGACGTCGTTGATGTTGAGTGTGGGTGTGATCATGGGTGCTGCGTACAAGCTGGTCTGTGCCACGCTGGCCATGGCGGCATGTTCAGGTGAAAGGCCACGCGCTCAATCGAGTTCGAGCGTGAGCTTTTGGTTGCCCACCCTGCAACTGGCCAGCGTCACTTCGATGGTGCCGACGCCTTCACTGACCAGCGTGACAAAACGCTCGTGGCCATTGCCGCGCGTCCAGGGCGCGAAGGTGCTGGGGCCGCCATTCAGACCTCTGCCCCAACCTTCGAGATGGCCGATCTCCAGCACCGCCTCCGAGGGCGCAAGCAAGCTCGGCCCAGCGCATTCGAAACTCAGGCGCAGCGGCTCGGCGTGCGGCAGTGCTTTGGCTGAAGGCAGCCCGCAACTGCCCATGTAGCCGCTGTTGACGATGCGCAGCTTGCTGCGTGTGAGGCTGCCGGTTTTTTGTTGTGACACCAGCTCCAGTTTTATCTGCGGCGTCAGTGCTGCCACCCTCAGGAAGGCGGCACTCTGCTCCTGGCAAGTTTGCGCCAGGCGTTCATAGGGCGGGTTCCAGATGCCGACCCGGGGGTCAAAGCCATTGAGTTCGACGGCACCGAGTTGGGGGTGCTCAAAAGCTTGCCAGGGCTTGAACATGCGGCCTGCGTTATGTTCACGGTCGAAGGCGGCGAGCTTGCGCATGTCGTCCCGCGAGAACTTGGCGTAATGGTCCACAAAGGGCTTCTTGCGCTCGAGGCCCAACTGCTTGAACAGGTCCCACAGCTCGACCACATAAGACAGAGCACCGCGCTGGTGATAGGCAAAGTCGCTGAGGTCGCCGTGCAAAGGCTTGTCTGGCTCGTAGAGAAATTCGTGGAAGCCGCTCACTGTGGGGTAGCCGGTGTGTTCAGTCATCCAGGCCTCGACCTGGGCGTAGATCGCCAGTTCGGTCGGATCCATCTTGTTGTCCGGCTTGTCACCCAGCGGGCGGATCAGCACGCCGCCAAAGGTGTGCAGGTTCAGCCACACCATGATGTTCGGGTGGCGGGTGGCAAAGTCGATCACTGCGCGTGTTTCCGGCGCGCTGCCGGGGTAGGGCCCAGCGCCGGCCTGCTGCGGTTCGGCTGCCCAGGAAAACGGGAAGTTGCGGTTGAAGTCGTAGAGGTTGTCCGAGAGGAAGTACGGATCGGGGATGCGTTGACCGTCAAAGTTGGCGATCAGGCCCTCGGGGTACAGGCGGAAGAACGGACCTTCGTCTTCGGGCTGCCGGGCGACCATCATCGGGGGCTGCAGCGGTTGGCCTTTGTCGTCGCGCAGTTCGATCAGTTCGCCGTTGGGGTCGGCCTGGCGCATGTAGCCACAAAATCCGTCGCCGTTGATGTCGTCGGCCTGCCAATGGGCGTGGCCCTGTTCTGCGCGGTCGTTGACGGGGCTGGATCGAACGTAGCGCCCTTTCTTGAGTACTTCTTCGGCACCATCGGGAGAGATGCGCGGCACGATGTAGAACAGGCCGTCTTTCAGGGCCTGAGCCATGTGCGTCGGGAAACCCTTGCCGCCCACTTGGCCGGCGCCGGCGTGCAGCGACAGCAGATCCTCTGCAATGGCCAGCGCAACGCTGGAGCCACAGACCTCGGAGGCGTGCATGTTGCCGTCGATCCAGACCCCAGGGCGCAGCCGATCAGGGTCGCGTCCCACGGTCAGCAGCGGGATATCTCGCCCCTGCGCGCTGGTGCCCAGCGAGCTGATGCGGGCGATGTCGGGGAACTGCTCTTGCCAGGCAGCCAGTTGGGCCGCGATTTCAGCGTGGTCTAGATACTTCTGACGAAACATGGGCGGAATACATGACGTTGAAACAAGCGTCAATGTTGCCTGAACTCAAGACCGTCCCCGCGCTCACAGCAGATCAAGGCAGCGCAGACGCCGGCAGACGATCGCGGCTGCGCCCCGGGAGCCAGTGCGTTTTCAGTCGGCGATGCTGCTGAGCTGCTCTGCAGTTTCTGACATGGCCGAGCTCGAGGCGTTTGCGGCATGCGCCGCCTGCGGCCGGATGTTCTGCGCCAGGTCACCCTTGGGGCCTTGCACCAGATCAAAGTCGACCAGCTCGCCCTGCTTCAAGGTTCTGAAACCTTCCATCTGCACGGCCGAAAAATGCGCAAAGACGTCGCCGCCACCGCCTTGGGGCTCGATGAACCCGAAACCTTTGGCGTCATTGAACCACTTCACCATACCTACTGCCATGATTGATCTCGATTTTTTACGACGCTCTGATTTTCTGCCCCGTCGAAACTGATGTCAAGGGTTCGACGATCCTTCATCGCGCGTCCTGTTTGACAAGCATTGGTCAAATCAGCTCAACACCAAAGGACCGTCGATCGTGCCGAAAGCGATGCAACGAGGGCGCTTGCCAGCGACACATCGGTCTATCAGGGCGCCGCGCTGAGCGCGGGTTCCGGGTTCCCGTGACCGACGAAACGATCGAAAACTTGGTTGACCGGCGCTGCCTTCTGTGCAGCAATGGGGCCCAAGGGCAGGCGGATTCCGGGACAGTCGCCTTGCTTCAGCGCACGCATCAATCAACTCGATAGAATGGCCCATGCCCGAGGAATCACCGCCGTCAGTTCCACCCGTCAACAACCCGGTAGCACCACGCCGCGATGGCGGTGGGGCAGTGGTAGCCGAGCGTCGTGCGGCACGTACCAAACCGCCTGTGCTGTATCAGGTGGTGCTGCTGAACGACGATTACACCCCGATGGAGTTTGTCGTGATGGTGCTGCGCCATTTTTTCCAGCGTGATGCTGACACGGCCACACACATCATGCTGAAGATTCACCACGAGGGTCGTGGTGTCTGCGGCGTCTTTCCCAAAGACGTCGCTGCAACCAAAGTCGAACTGGTGCTCACGGCAGCCCGCCGTGAGGGGCACCCGCTGCAATGCATTATGGAGGCCGCATGATTGCGCAAGAGCTTGAAGTCAGCCTGCACATGGCTTTTGTCGAGGCGCGCCAGCAGCGCCACGAGTTCATCACCGTCGAGCACCTGTTGATGGCGTTGCTGGACAACCCGTCGGCCGCCGAAGTGCTGCGCGCCTGCGCGGCCAACATCGATGACCTGCGCAAGAGCCTGAGCAATTTCATCAAAGAAAACACGCCCACGGTGGGTGGCAGCGAAGAGGTGGATACGCAGCCCACTTTGGGCTTCCAGCGTGTGATCCAGCGCGCCATCATGCATGTGCAAAGCACGGGCAGCGGCAAGAAAGAGGTCACAGGCGCCAACGTGCTGGTGGCGATCTTTGGCGAAAAAGATTCGCACGCCGTGTATTACCTGCACCAGCAGGGCGTCACGCGTCTGGACGTCGTCAACTTCATCGCCCACGGCATCAAGAAGTCAGACCCGCCCGAGCCGGCCAAGAGCAACGAGAGCAATTCAGGCGAGAACGAGAAGGAAGAGGGTGGCGACGCCAAAGGCTCGCCGCTGGAGCAGTTCGCGCAGAACCTGAACCAGCAGGCCCGTGAGGGCAAGATCGACCCGCTGATCGGACGCGAACACGAAGTCGAGCGCGTCATCCAGATCCTGTGCCGGCGGCGCAAGAACAACCCTTTGCTGGTGGGCGAAGCCGGCGTGGGCAAGACCGCAATTGCCGAGGGCCTGGCCTGGCGCATCACTGAAAAAGACGTCCCGGATGTGCTGATCGACGCCACTGTCTACTCTCTGGACATGGGCGCCTTGCTGGCCGGCACCAAGTATCGGGGCGACTTCGAGCAGCGCCTCAAAGGCGTGCTCAAGCAACTGAAGGACCACCCCAATGCGGTGTTGTTCATTGACGAGATCCACACGCTGATCGGGGCAGGTGCGGCCAGCGGCGGCACGCTGGATGCCAGCAATTTGCTCAAACCGGCCCTCAGCAGTGGGGCGATGAAATGCATCGGCGCCACCACCTTCACCGAGTACCGCGGCATCTTCGAGAAGGACGCGGCCCTGTCGCGCCGCTTCCAAAAGGTCGATGTGGTCGAGCCGTCGATCGAGCAGACGATCGAGATCCTCAAAGGGTTGAAGTCACGCTTCGAAGAGCACCACAGCGTCAAGTACGCAGTGGGGGCGCTGCAGGCGGCGGCTGAACTGTCGGCCAAGTACATCAACGACCGCCATCTGCCCGACAAGGCCATCGACGTCATCGACGAGGCCGGTGCGGCACAGCGCATCCTGCCGCTGAACAAGCGCAAGAAGACGATCACCCGCTCCGAGGTCGAAGAGATCGTGGCCAAGATCGCGCGCATCCCGCCGGCCAGCGTTTCGAGCGACGACCGCAGCAAGCTCAAGCTGCTGGACCGTGATCTCAAGAGTGTGGTGTATGGCCAAGACCCGGCCATCGATGCGCTGGCCGCGTCGATCAAGATGGCACGTTCCGGCCTGGGCAAAGGCGACAAGCCGATCGGCGCATTCTTGTTCAGCGGTCCCACGGGTGTGGGCAAGACCGAGGTCGCCAAGCAACTGGCCTACATCCTGGGCGTGGACCTGATCCGCTTTGACATGTCCGAGTACATGGAGCGCCACGCGGTCAGCCGCCTGATCGGTGCGCCGCCGGGCTATGTGGGTTTTGACCAGGGTGGTTTGCTGACCGAGGCTGTGACCAAGAAGCCGCACTCGGTGCTGCTGCTGGACGAGATCGAAAAGGCGCACCCGGATGTCTTCAACGTGCTGTTGCAGGTCATGGACCACGGCACGTTGACCGACAACAACGGGCGCAAGGCCGATTTCCGCAGCGTCATCATCATCATGACCACCAATGCCGGCGCCGAGACGATGAACAGGGCCACCATCGGCTTCACCAACAAGCGTGAGCAGGGTGACGAAATGGCCGACATCAAGCGGATGTTCACGCCTGAGTTCCGCAACCGGCTGGATGCCATCGTCAACTTCCGGGCGCTCGACCAGGAAATCATCCTGCGGGTGGTCGACAAGTTCTTGCTGCAACTCGAAGGGCAGTTGGCCGAGAAAAAGGTCGAAGTCACCTTCACCGATGCCTTGCGCAAGTACCTGGGCAAGAAAGGTTTTGACCCGTTGATGGGCGCCAGGCCGATGCAGCGCCTGATCCAGGACACCATCCGTCGCGCTTTGGCCGACGAGTTGTTGTTTGGGCGATTGGTGGACGGTGGGCGCCTGACGGTGGATATCAACGACGCCGACGAAGTGCAACTGGACATCCAGCCGCCGAAGAAGAGCGACAAGCCCAAGGCAGAGGCCGCCGCAGCCTGACTGACCCACGCGTCAGGTCAGAACAGCACGCGGTTGCGGATTCTCACGGCCGCCTCCCTGGAGGCGGCCGATCCATTTCTGGATCTTGCTGAAAGTAGCGGACAAGCAGCGCATAGAGCGCTGGATGTGCGCTTCGCAGCTCAGTGGGCGTGACGAAGAAGGCCTCGCTGGCAACCGCAAAAAACTCTTCAGGCCCGCTTGCCCCGTAGGGGTCGAGCGCGGTGGGTGCGGCCTCGGCTGTCCGGTCTTGTGCATGCATTTCTGCTTGCTCCAGCAAGCGTAGAAAATCCTCAAAGGCCTGCCCCATCGTCCGCTGCCAGAGGGCTGCGGGCAACTCCGGGGGCAACGCCGGCATGCCGTCAGCAGCGCCGGTGGCCATGTCCAGCACATGGGCGAACTCGTGCAGCACGACGTTATAGCCGGGCGTTGCCAAGCCCGATTTCGCGTGCGCGCCAGAGCCCAGGCGCACATCGGACCATGACAGCATCAAGGGCCCGCCCTGTACGGCTTCGCCTGCGAGCACTTCTTCATAGCGGTGGACAACACCCGATTCGTCGATGCTTTCGCGCTGCGCCACCACCTGGTCAGGATGCAGCACCACACCCACAAAGCCGTCATAGTTATCCAGCCCCAGCCGCAGCACGGGCAGGCAGGCCTGGGCAGCCACCGTCACCGCCATCGCGTCGGTGACGCGCAAGCCGCCAGCGCCGCTGAACTCTTTGCGGTCAAGAAACAGGCTGGTCAGGCGCCGCAACTCGGCCGCGTCTGCAGGGTCGCGCCGCTGCAGGAACGGGTAGCGGATCAGGGTGCGCTTCCACAGATCTTCAGGGATCGGCCGACGCAACACGGCCGCGTCGTCACGCCTGCGCTGCAGGCCCTGCCACCAACGTCGCAGCATGATGCCTGGCTCACCCCCTCAGGGGCCTTCGTTGCGCGGCGTCGAGGTGGGCGCCACTCTGGCAAAGCCACTGCGGTTGAGCCGCAATACCTGCGCGCGGTTGGCATGGTCCAGGTCCCAGTCGCTCAGCACATGGCGCTTGTAGCCCGGGGCCAGCGCTTCGCTGCCCGGTCGGTGGGTGTGGCCGTGGACCATTTCGTGGCTTCCCAGGCCGTGCATCCACCGCACCGCCAGTGGTGTGTCGATGTCCACATCTGCAGCGCCATCAAACTGCTGGCGTCCAGCACTGGCCTGGCGGATCTCGTGTGCAATCTTGAGCCGTGCAGCCAGCGGCTGATCCAGAAACCGACGCTGCCATTCACCCGAGCGCACCTGCTTCCTGAACTTCTGATAAGGCTCGTCAGCCAGACACAGGGCGTCGCCATGGGTCAGCAAGACGCGCCGGTTCCAGGCCACCAACACGGTCGCGTCCGGCAAACCTTGCATGCCGCTGGTACGCAGCATCTTCTGGCCGACCAGAAAATCACGGTTGCCCACCATGAAAGCCAGCTGCCGCAATGTGCTGGCCTGTGCGATCTGATCCAGGCAGGTGCGCTCGAAACCGTGCTCGCCCATGTCGTCGCCGACCCACAACTCGAACAAGTCCCCCAGCACGATCACTGCGTCGGCGGGGGTCAGCCGCAGATGGCTGATGAAGGCTTCAAAGGTGCGCGGCATGGCCGCGCACAGATGCAGGTCAGAAATGAAGTCGATGTTGCGCCAGTCGGCCGGGGCCTTGAACTCGAAATAAGTCGGCAACGCCATGGTGGCCTGGCTGCCCTTCAGGGACTGTGAGTCCGACAGGGCTTGCGGATCGTGATCCATTGCCAATGCCAATGCCATGCATCGTTTCAGCCCAGCACATGGGCGCGCTCGATGCGCACGGTCTCCAGGGGCACGTCGTCGTGGCCGCCCTTGCGTCCGGTGGCGACTTTTTCGATGCTGTCTACGACTTCGGTGCCTTTGATCACGCGGCCGAAGACCGCGTAGCCCCAGCCTTGGCTGTTCTCAGCCGTGAAGTCAAGGAAGCCGTTGTCCACGGTGTTGATGAAGAACTGCGCGGTGGCTGAATGCGGGTCGCCGGTGCGCGCCATCGCCAGCGTGTAGCGCTTGTTCTTTTCGCTCTTGTTGGCTTCGTTCTTGATCGGCGCCAGAGTGGACTTCTGTTTCATGTCTTCGTCGAAGCCGCCGCCCTGCAGCATGAAGCCCTTGATGACGCGGTGAAACACCGTGCCGTCGTAGTGACCCTGCTTGACATAGGCCAGGAAGTTGGCGCTTGACAGGGGTGCCTGATCCTCATCCAGCTCGATCACGATCGTGCCGGCAGAAGTGTCCATTTGTACGGTGTTGCTCAATTCACTTCTCCAAAGTAGCTGTTTTCAGCGTAACAGGTGTGCTGGGTACGTTCTGGTGAGGTCCCTTGCTGGTCGTGGCGATCCGACGGATCTGATCCACCACCTCCATGCCTTGAATCACACGGCCAAAGACCGCGTAGCCGTGTCCGTCGCGCGAGTTGGCCTGGTCAAGGAACACGTTGTCGCCAAGATTGATGAAAAACTGCGCTGTGGCCGAGTCGGGCACCGAGGTACGAGCCATGGCCAGCGTGCCTCGCACATTGGACAGACCATTGCGGCTTTCCAGCGGAATCGGGGCCTGGGTCGGACGCTCGGCCATGTCGGCCTTGAAGCCGCCGCCCTGGATCATGAAGCCATCGATGACGCGGTGAAAGATCGTGCCGTTGTAGTGGCCCGAGCGCACGTACTGCAAGAAGTTGTCAACCGAGCGGGGGGCCTTTTCGCGCTCCAGTTCGACCACGATGTCGCCCATGCTGGTGCTCAACTTGACCTTCTGCGCCAGCGCAGGTTGGAAACAGAGGGTGGCCAGCAGCGGCAGCGCATATCGAAGCTTGTGTAAAGGGGATGTCATCGATGGTTCTCCGGGCTGAATTGTGGGCCGAGCGCAAGCTCGAGCCTTGCACCCACCATTATCTGGAAGCAGGCTGCAATTGCCCACGTACGGTTTTTAGCCGCTGCGCGGTCGCTGCGCTCAGGGCGCCTTCTGCGGCCAGTTTTTCCCACACCTGCACCGCCAACATCAGGTGCACCTCGGCCAGATTGGTACGCGCCAGCGTGTGGGAAGGATCGTTGCGCAAGGCCGATTCGAGTGCTTCGAGTGCCAAGGGCAAGGCATTGGCACGCACATGCAGCAGTGCGATGTTGTTGAGCGGATCCGGCAGCTCCGGGTACTGCTGGGCCAACTGCATGAAAATCGCCATCGCCTCGGCGTTTTTGCCAAGCTCCATCGACACCAGGCCCAGCATGAACCTGGCTTGCGGGTCTCTGGGGTTGGCGGCAACTGCCGCTTGCGCGCGCACCAGCGCCTGTTGAGCCTGGCCTGAAGAGAGCAGGGCCTGAATCTCTGTCCCAATGTCTGCGCGGGCTGGCGTGCTGAACATCAAAACGCAGCAAAAGAACGCGATAAACCTCTGGTGGCAAGAGAGCATCAATAAGGGCCTGCGGGGTGCTTGCGGTGTGCTTGCGGTGTGCTTGCGGGGGGCAGCTGCGGCGGCGCCACCGCTATACTGATTTCATTCTATCGGGGACTTCTCCGCCACTGGCAGCGCCACACCGACAGGCTGTGCGCCCGGCTGCCTTGATGGGCGCACTTGCATGGCGCTGCGGCTCCATGAGTCTGGGTTTTCGTTCTCTTCAGCCTTCCGTCATTCATGCCGCTGCACATCCACAACACCCTGACACGAAGGCTCGAAGCCTTCAAGCCTTTGCAGGACAAGCATGTGCGCATGTATGTCTGCGGCATCACGGTGTACGACCTGTGCCACTTGGGGCACGCCCGCATGGTGCTGGCCTTTGACATGGTCTACCGTTGGCTGCTGGCCAGTGGCTACCGGGTCACCTATGTGCGCAACATCACCGACATCGAAGACAAGATCATCCGCCGTGCGGTTGAACGCAACATCTCGATCCGTCAGTTGACCGATGAGATGGTGGCGCTGATGCACCGCGACTTCGAGGCCCTGGGCCTGGCCAGCCCCACGCACGAGCCGCGGGCCACCGAGTTTGTGCCGGAGATGCTGGGGCTGATCCGAACCTTGCAAGACAAGGGCCTGGCCTACCGGGCCGAGGGCGGTGACGTGAACTTTGCGGTGCGCAAGTTCGAGGGCTACGGCAAGCTGTCGGGCAAGTCGGTGGACGAGTTGCGCTCCGGCCAGCGGGTCGCCGTGCTGGGCGACAAGCATGATCCGCTGGACTTCGTACTGTGGAAGGCCGCCAAGCCCGAAGAGCCCGCAGATGCGCAGTGGCCCAGCAGCTACGGCCCTGGGCGCCCAGGCTGGCACATCGAATGCTCGGCGATGAGTTGCGCGCTGTTGGGCGAGCCCTTCGACATCCACGGCGGCGGCATGGACCTGCAGTTTCCGCACCACGAAAACGAGATCGCGCAAAGCGAAGGCGCCAGTGGCGGCGCCTTTGTGCAAACCTGGATGCACAACGGCTTTCTGAACGTGGACAACGAAAAGATGTCCAAGTCGTTGGACAACTTCTTCACCATCGCCGATGTGCTGCAGCGCTTCGATGGCCAGACGCTGCGGTTCTTCATGCTGCGCACGCACTACCGCAGCCCTTTCAACTTCAGCGACACCGTGCTCGAAGAGTCGCGCAGCGCGCTCAAGCGCTTGTACACCGCGCTGCAAAGTGCCCAAGACCAGCCAGCCTTGGGCGGCATCGATTGGGATGAGCCGCGCGCGGCCGCTTTCAAGGCGGCAATGGACGACGACTTCAATACGCCGGGTGCCATTGCGGTACTGTTTGAGCTGGCCAGTGAGGTGCATCGGGGCCGCCTTGAAGACGCTGCGCTGCTCAAGGCGCTGGGCGCCACACTGGGCTTGCTGCAGATGCGGCCGGCCGAGTACCTGCAGTCAGGCAACACCATCGACGAGGCGTGGATCCAGCAGCGCATCGATGCCCGCCTGACAGCCAAGACTGCGCGCGACTTCAAGGCGGCAGATGCGATCCGCCAAGAGCTGTTGGCCAGCGGCATTCAGCTCAAAGATTCGGCCAGCGGTACGCGTTGGGAGCGGGTTTGAAGCCAGCTGAAGGGGTGCGCCAAGTGCAGCCATCGACCCAAGCAGCGCCCCCGCCCTATTGGGATGAAGCCTGCAAACACCTGGGTAAACGCGACCGGGTGATGAAGAAGCTGATCCCAAGTTTTGGGCAGGCCTGCCTGAAGAGCCGCGGTGACGCTTTCACGACGCTGGCTCGTTCCATCGTCGGTCAGCAAATTTCAGTCAAAGCCGCGCAGTCGGTCTGGGACCGTTTTGCTGCGCCACTGGCCGCTGCTGGCCAGCCTTTGTTGCCTGCCACTGTGCAGGCGCTGCCCATCGAGCAGATGCGCAGCGCGGGCCTGTCGGCGCGCAAAGCCGAGTATCTGCAGGATCTGGCGCGCCACTTCGGCGAGCAAAAGGTGCGCCACGGCCAATGGCAGGAGATGGACGACGAGGCCATCATCGGCGAGCTGGTGGCGATCCGCGGCATTGGCCGCTGGACGGCGGAGATGTTTTTGATCTTTCACCTGATGCGGCCCAATGTGCTGCCGCTGGACGACCTGGGTTTGATCAAGGGCATCAGCCACAACTACTTCAGCGGTGAGCCGGTCTCGCGCGCCGAAGCGCGCGAGCTGGGCGAGGGCTGGGCGCCTTTTCGCTCGGTCGCCACTTGGTATATTTGGCGCAGCCTGGACCCGCTGCCCGTGGAGTACTGAATTGTCCAAAAGACACTTTCTGGAGTTTGAAGCGCCGATTGCCGAGCTGGAGTCGAAGATCGATGAGTTGCGCTATGTGCAAGGCGAATCGGCGGTCGATATCTCCGAAGAGATCGACCGGCTGGGCGCCAAGAGCAAGCAGCTGACGCGCGACATCTACGCCAACTTGTCGCCCTGGCAGGTAACGCAGATTGCGCGCCACCCGCAGCGGCCCTACACGCTGGACTATGTGCGCGAGATCTTCACCGACTTCGAAGAACTGCACGGTGACCGCCACTTTGCAGACGACCAGTCGATCGTCGGTGGGCTGGCCAGATTCAACGGCCAGTCTTGCATGGTGCTGGGCCACCAAAAGGGCCGCGACACCAAGGAGCGCACGCTGCGCAATTTCGGCATGTCGCGCCCCGAGGGCTACCGCAAGGCGCTGCGCTTGCTGAAGCTGGCCGAAAAGTTCTCGCTGCCGGTCTTCACTTTCGTCGATACGCCAGGCGCCTATCCAGGCATCGGCGCCGAGCAGCGCGGCCAATCCGAAGCCATCGGCCGCAATATTTTCGAGATGGCGCAGCTGGAAGTGCCGATCATCAGCACGATCATCGGTGAAGGTGGCTCGGGCGGGGCGCTGGCGATCAGCGTTTGCGATCAGATGTTGATGCTGCAGTTTTCGGTCTACTCAGTCATCTCACCCGAAGGCTGCGCTTCGATCCTCTGGAAGACCTCCGAGCGGGCCCCGGAAGCTGCAGAAGCGCTGGGCATCACCGCGCATCGCCTGAAGGCCCTGGGTGTGATCGACAAGATCATCAACGAGCCAGTGGGCGGTGCACACCGCGACGTGCCGTGGATGGCAGCGCAACTCAAGCGCGCCCTGGCCGAAGCCTTGCGCCAGAGCGCAGATCTGAAGCCCAAGGAACTGCTGGCGCGGCGCTATGAGCGGCTGCGCGCCTATGGGCGCTTCACCGACACCAAAGAGCGCTGAGCGCTCTGCGCGGCGGCCCTCCGGCCCTGCGCTGAAGCATCACCTGTCTCGCGCAACATCAGGCGGCCAGCCCCTCATCGCGGTGGCCACCAGCGGTGGACGCGACTCCACCGCACTGCTGCATTGCACACTGCGCCACGCGAGCCCCCTGGGTGTGCGCGTGCTGGCGCTGCATGTGCACCACGGCTTGCAAGCGCAGGCCGATGACTGGCAGACCACCGTGCAAGCACAAGCCAGGCGCTGGGGCGCAGAGTTTGCCGTGACGCGGCTGCAAGGCGCGCCTGCTGTGGGTGACAGCATCGAAGCCTGGGCCAGGCGCGGGCGCTATGCGGCATTGGCCCAAATGGCTGCAGAGCGCCAATGCCTGTGCGTGCTGCTGGCCCACCACCGGCTGGATCAGGCCGAAACCTGGCTGCTGCAAGCGCTGCGTGGGGCTGGGGCTGCCGGTTTGGCCGCAATGCCCGAAGCGGCGCACCGCCAGGGCCTGGTCTGGGCGCGGCCGTGGTTGCAGCAGCCCCGTGCGGCCATCGATGCCTATGTGCGCAGGCACCGCTTGAGTTTTGTCGATGACCCCAGCAACAACGACACCCGGCTGGCCCGCAATCGCCTGCGTTTGCAGGTCTGGCCTGCGCTGCAGCAGGCGTTTCCTGACGCTGAAACCGTGCTGGCAGCAGCCAGTGCACAGGCCCAGCACGCGCTGGCATTGGCCACCGAGGTGGCTGCGCTGGATATGCAGTCGGTGGCAGACCCCGCCGGCTTGAACATCGGCCAGTGGTCGGCACTGGGTGTTGCGCGACAAAAGAACGTGCTGAAGTTCTGGCTGCGGCAGCAAAGAGCCGCCGCTGTGCCCGAAAGCCTGCTGCAGCGGCTGATGCTGGAGCTGCATCGCTGCAAGCAGGGTCGATGGCCTTTGCACTCCAAGCCGGACGATGGGGCTGGCAAGCAGGGTGGGTTTTTGCACCTGTACAGAGGGTTCTTGAACTGGCGCACTGCGGCTGGCGCGCCCACCCGGCAACAGGCTGCGGCGCCAAGCCCCAGGCAGATCGATCTGCAGCGGCCCGGGCGCTACAGATTGCCCGAGTGGTGTGGTCACTTCGAAGTCCGCGAAGCCAGCGAGTGCGGGCTCAGCCCGATGCTGCTGCAAGGGCTGTGGGCCAAGCCGCGCCAAGGTGGCGAGCAGTTCGCGCTGGCACCGAGGGCCACTGCGCGCAGCTTGGCCAAGCAGTTTCAGGCCCGCGCTGTCCCACCTTGGCAGCGAGTCGGGCCGCTGCTGTGGAC
Organism: Burkholderiales bacterium; assembly: GCA_038324515.1. GTDB lineage: Bacteria > Pseudomonadota > Gammaproteobacteria > Burkholderiales > Burkholderiaceae_C > Rubrivivax. The sequence continues at coordinate 12,747 of JBBQIB010000006.1, read as the reverse complement.
GGCCGATGGCCGACTGTTGTTCGTGCCGGGGCTGGGCCTCAATGCAGCCGTCATGGCTGCTGCGCCTGCCATGGCAGCGCCCCAGCGCGCTGCGGGCGGCCTGATGCTCACGTGGGTGCCCGACGGCTCAGCCACCGGTGTCGCCGGACCTTGAAAGCTGCGCCTGACTTGTCGGCAGCTAGAATTTCGGGTTGTTTTTTGAAAATAGCCGCTACGGTCCGGACCATAGTCCCGACGCGCAAGAACTCTCCAGACCATGACATTGATCGTTCACAAATACGGCGGCACCTCGATGGGCTCGACCGAGCGCATCCGCCAAGTGGCGATGCGCATCGCCAAGTGGGTGCGTGCCGGTCATCAACTGGTGGTGGTGCCCTCCGCGATGAGTGGCGAGACCAACCGGCTGCTGGGTATGGCCAAAGAGCTGATGCCCGAGGCCACGGATGTGCAAGCCAGCCGCGAGCTGGACGCGCTGGCCGCCACCGGCGAACAAGTCTCGGTGGGGCTGCTGGCGCTGGCGCTGCAGGCTCAAGGGGTGCCCGCAGTCAGCTATGCAGGCTGGCAGGTGCCGATCCGCACCGATGCTTCTTACACCAAGGCCCGCATCCGCGCGATCGAAGACCAGAAGGTGCGCGCCGACCTGGCCGCAGGCAAGGTGGTCATCGTGACCGGCTTTCAAGGCATTGACGAAGCGGGCAACATCACCACGCTGGGCCGAGGCGGCAGCGACACTTCGGCGGTGGCGATGGCTGCTGCGTTGAAGGCCGACGAATGCCTGATCTACACCGACGTGGACGGCGTCTACACCACCGACCCCCGCATCGTGCCAGAGGCCAGGCGCCTGACCAGCATCAGCTTTGAAGAGATGCTGGAGATGGCCAGTCTGGGCAGCAAAGTGCTGCAGATCCGCTCGGTGGAGTTTGCGGGCAAGTACAAGGTGCCACTGCGTGTGCTGTCCAGCTTCACGCCGTGGGACATCCCACTGATCGAGGAAGCCCGTTCGGGTACCTTGATCACTTTCGAGGAAGACGAGAAAATGGAACAAGCCGTAGTCGCCGGAATCGCCTTCAATCGCGACGAGGCCAAGATCACCGTGATAGGCGTCCCGGACAAACCCGGCATCGCATACCAGATCCTGGGCCCAGTGGCCGATGCCAACATCGACATCGACGTCATCATCCAGAACGTCTCGCACAGCGGCCGCACCGACTTCTCTTTCACCGTGCACCGCAACGACTACGCGCGCACGCTGGAGGTGCTGAAATCGCAGGTGCTGCCCATCACCGGTGCGCTGGAAATCGCAGGTGACCCCAAGATCTGCAAAGTCTCGATCGTCGGCATCGGCATGCGCAGCCATGTGGGCGTGGCGAGCAAGATGTTCCGCACGCTCAGCGAAGAGAACATCAACATCCAGATGATCAGCACCAGCGAGATCAAGACCAGCGTCGTGATCGACGAGAAGTACATGGAACTGGCAGTGCGCGCGCTGCACAAAGCCTTCGGCCTGGAAGAAGCTCAATCTGCCAAAGCCTGATTTGTAGCGTGCGCAACCGTTGGGCCGCTGCCGCGTGCATTAGAATCCGGCATCCTTTGGAGTCGTGACCGAGTGGCCGAAGGTGCTCCCCTGCTAAGGGAGTATGTGCCAAAAGCGCATCGAGGGTTCGAATCCCTCCGACTCCGCCAACAGCTGAAACAAAGAGCCCCAGGACCCCTTGTCCTGGGGCTCTTTGCTGTCCGCAGCAGTCAGGCCAAACCCCGCCGGCAACTTTCACGGTCTGTGTCTGCGGCATGATCGGCGGATACCCACAGGAGAACGCCTTGAACGCCCCCAAAAGCCTGCTGCCAGCGCTGGACGAGATCCGTGCGCATGAAGAAGAGATGGTGGCCATACGCCGCCAGATTCACAGCCAGCCCGAGCTGGCCTATGAAGAGCATGCCACCGCCGATCTGGTGGCAGAGCGACTGCAACGCTGGGGTTACGAGGTGCACCGCGGTCTGGGCAAAACGGGTGTGGTGGGCACTTTGCAGGCCGGCAGCAGCCAGCGCCGCATCGGTCTGCGCGCCGACATGGACGCGCTGCCGATCGAAGAAACCAGCGGCAAGCCCTGGGCCAGCAAAGTGTTGGGCAAGATGCACGCCTGCGGCCACGACGGCCACACCGCGATGCTGCTGGCGGCGGCACGCCACCTGGCGGCCACGCGCCGTTTCGACGGCATCCTGCATCTGGTGTTTCAACCCGCTGAGGAAGGACTGGCCGGGGCCCGCGCGATGCTGGAAGACGGTTTTCTGGACCTCTTTCCGTGCGAGGCGATGTTTGGCATGCACAACGCCCCTGGGGTACCAGCGGGCCAGTTCACGGCCGTGCCGGGCTTTGCGATGGCGAGTGGCGACACCTGCATCATCACAGTAAAGGGCACAGGCGGGCATGGTGCGCTGCCGCACCGCGCGGTCGACACCATCGTGGCCGCATCCAGCATCGTGATGAGCCTGCAGACCATCGTGTCTCGCAACGTCAACCCGCTGCATACGGGCGTGATCTCGGTCGGCGCTTTTCACTCGGGCGATGCGCCCAATGTGCTGCCCGGCGAGGCCGAATTACGGCTGACGGTGCGCGCGATGCAGCCCGCCGTGCGCGACCTGCTGGAGCAACGCATTGGTGAAGTGGCCCGCACGCAGGCCGCTGTGTACGGTGCGACAGCCGAGGTCAACTACATCCGCCGTTATCCCGTGCTGCACAACCACGCCAAAGAAACCGAGTTTTGTCGCCAGGTGATCCGCGACTGGCTGGGCGAAGAGGGCTTGGACGCCCAAGCCGAACCCATCACAGCCAGCGAAGACTTCGCCTTCTTTCTGGAGAAAGTGCCTGGCTGCTACGTCAACATCGGCAACGGCGTGGGCATGGCGGGCGGATGCATGGTGCACAACGCGGGCTATGACTTCAATGATCAAGTGCTGTGCACCGGTGCCAGCTACTGGGTGAAACTGGCAGAGGCCTACTTGAAGCAGGAAGCTAGCGCAGATTGAGCCCGGTTTTCAGCGCCAGGGATCAGCGCCAGGGATCGGCGCCAGGCATCAACACACGGTAGGTCAGCACGGAACTGGGTTGCGCCGGAGTCAACGCAGCCACTGTGCTCTGAATGGCCGCGAATGCCGGGTGGGTAGGCGGAAAAGTCGTGAACGGTCTTGTGCCGGACAGCGTGGTGGCCACGTTGGCTGAGACCCGCGCCGTGTCGGTGTTCGTGGGTCGACCGCAGACCGCCACATGTCTGCAAAGATGACCTTTGGCAGCAGCCTGGCAGCGTCGAAGGTGTCCGCTCCGGTCGAGTTCAGGCTGGACCAGACATGACGACTTTTTCGCTCGTCAAAGCCAGGCCGATACCTGGACGGAGGTTGGTGCTGCACATCGCGAACGAGGTGAGATGGCTGAATCGCTGGCCGAGCGTGACGCACAGCTTGCGTGCCGGGTCATCGCGCTGCCGCCAGCGACGCGGAGCGTCGCTCTGCGTCTGGCCAAGGGCTTGCGCAAAGATCGCCTCGCGCGCTGGCCGGAAGCCGTGGCAGGAGCGGCGGCCCAGCATCAGGGCCGCTCGTTTCTTCCAGATGTGATCGCAGATCGTCCCTTGCCGCGCGGCCGCCGACACGGGTGCTCGACACAGCAGCGGGGGTCAAACCCACCTCAAAGGCTCCCATGCGCTCTGCACTCATCGTCATCGACGTCCAAGCTTCTTTCACACAGGCACTGGCCGCCGTCCAACGCTTTGCGGTGCTTGCGACCGTGCTTGCGACCGTGCTTGCGGCAACGCTTGCAGCGCTGGTTCGCATAGACGTCCCGTCGAAGAGGACAATGTGCCAGCACAAAACGCGCACTTTTCCTGACTGCATCCACCCATGGCTGCCAAGGCAACGCATCAGAACGTAGCACTGGGCAAGCTCGCGCCACCCCGGCTCGGGCGGGTCTTCGCGCGCAGGCGGCTGTTCGCATTGCTGGACAGCCATTCGGATCTGCCGGCGCAGTGGCTGGGGGCGGCGCCCGGGGCCGGCAAGTCCACCCTGGTGGCCACCTGGATGAGCCACCGTGCAGTGGCCCTGCTGTGGTTGCAGCTCGATGCTGGCGACGGTGACCCGGCAACCTTCGTGCAGTCGCTGGATGCGCTGCTCAAGAGCGTCGCAGCAACCGCCCTCGAACTGCCGCCCTTTTCTGCCGACGATGAGGCTGACATCGCCGGCTGGCTGCGCCGCCGCCTGCGGCTGTTTATGCGCCACGTCGGGCCGCCCTGGGTGCTGGTGCTGGACAACTACCAGGAGTTGCCAGCCCACTCGCTGTTGCACGATGCGCTCGCGCAGGGCCTGGGCGAGTTGCCCAGGGGCGTGCAGTGGGTCTTCATCAGCCGCGAGCCCCCACCGGCAGCTTATGCCCGCGCCCTGGTGCAGCAGCAGCTGGCCATCGTGGACGCCGAGCAGCTGCGTTTTGACGACCAGGAGACGCTGGCGCTGACGCGCCTGCATGGGCACGTGGACGACGTCGCCCCGGCACTGGCTGCGGCACAGGGCTGGGCAGGCGGGCTGACGCTGATGTTGTTGAGTTCATCGACCCACGCGCCTTGGCCCAGCCTGGCCGCACGTCAGCAACTCTTCGACTACTTTGCGGGTGAAGTTCTCGCCCGCATGAGCCTTGAAGAGCAGCAGGCCCTGGGCACCTTGGCCTTCCTGCCTCGCACGACGGGAGAACAAGCGGTGGCCATCAGTGGCTTGGCCACGGCGCCCGCGCTGCTGGAGCGGCTGGCCGCTGAAAGCCTGTTCACCGACCGACGCGAGGGCGCGCCCACGGTCTTTGTTTTCCACGCCTTGTTCAGCGACTTCCTGCGCAAGCGCCACCAACAGCAACACGCCAGCGACGCCCTGCGCGCCCTGCAGCTGCGGGCTGGCCAGCTGCTGGCCGAAGACGGGCAGATCGACGCAGCGCTGCGGCTGCTGCTCGAAGGTGAGCACTGGCCCGAGGCCAAGGCCCTGTTGCTGCGCACTGCCGCAGATTTCATGGCCAGCGGGCGCACCGAGACCCTGCGCCAGAGCATCGATGGGCTGCCTGAAGCCGAACAGGCAGCGCTGAGCTACTGGCGTGGCCTGAGTCTTCTGGACAGCGACCCCGGCCTGGCGTTGCAGGACATCGAACAGGCGTACCGAGACCGGCACGCGGCAGGCGACGTCGACGGCCAGCTGGCAGCCGCTGCAGCCGCCTGCACGGCCCTGGTTTCCACCGGGCGCTTCATGGACCTGGACCACTGGCTGGATGTGCTGAATACGCACGCTCAGCGGGCATCCGTGCGCCAGAGCGAAGACATCGAGATGCGTTGGGTGCCTGGTCTTCTGGCTGCGGTCGTGTACCGCGCGCCCTGGCACGCACTGGCCGAGGGCTTGGCTGAACGAGCCGAGCGTCTGCTGCACCGCGAGTCAGCACCTGGCCAGCGTCTGCTGCTGGCGTCGCTGGCCTTTCACCTGCTGTGGCGGGGTCATGTCGACCGGCTCGAACGCGTCGTGTTGCGCATCGACGCCTTGTGCGCTCAGCCCTTGGCCGCGCCAGCCACGCTGATGCGCTGGTGGGGCGTGGGCATTTTGGTCAAGACCCTGCTGGGCCAACATGCATCGGCTCTGGTCGACGCCGAACGGGCCCTGGCGCTGGTTGCCGCCGAACCAGCAGCCGCACCCCAACAGGCCAGCGCCGAACTGCTGCGCATGATCGTCGCGCTGGCTTGCACCGACGCCGCTGCGGCGCGCCGTCACATGGAGCTGGCCGCCCAGGCCTTGCACCCGGACAACGCGGTGGACCGCAGCACTTATGAACACCAGCGCGGCATCGTGGCTTTGCTGGAAAATGACCATGCCACGGCGCTGCGCCTGATGCGTGCTGCCGTCATCAGCGCCCAGGCCGGTGGCTTCACGATGCGCGAGCACATCGCCCTCATCGCCAACGCACTGGCAGCGGCCTGCTGCGACGAACATGCCGAGGCCCAGCGCCTGCTGGTGCAGGTGTTTGCGCATCCGTTTCATGGCTTTGCCCGCTGGCACCACTGGATCGACCATCTGGTGGCGGCCTACGCGGCGCTGCGCCGCGGCGATGAGCCGATGGCCCTGGACCATCTGCAGCAGGCGCTGGCTGTCGCGCGCGAATGCGGCTACCGGCATGGTCCGATGCTGTTCTGCTGTGGCGACATGATGGCCAGGCTGACTGCGCTGGCGCTGGCCAATGGCATCGACCCCGAGATCACGCGAGACATTGTGCGGCGCAACGCGCTGAAAGCGCCGGCGCAAGCTGACCAGCGCTGGCCGTGGGCTCTGCGTATCCACGTCCTGGGTGCCTGGCGTGTGGAACTTGCCGACGGCCCCCTTCCCAGTGGGCGCAAAGAGAGCCGCCGGCTGTTGGAGCTGCTGCAGCTGCTGGCTGCGCAGGGCCAGACGCCCATCACGCAGGACGCACTGGCCGACGCGCTATGGCCCGACGCCGACGGCGACGCCGCCCGCAACGCGCTGGACAACGCGCTGCACCGCTTGCGCAAATGGCTGGGCGGCGACGACCGCATCGTGCTGCGTCACGGCGCGCTGCGCCTGAACCCGCAGCGTTGCTGGACGGACCTGTGTGCGCTCGAACTCGCCTTGCAGCATCTGGAAAATGCCAGCCTCAAGGGGTTGCCAGAAGCGCTGCACAGGGTTTGTGCACTCTACACGGGCGCATTGTTGCCGGGTGTGCAGTCGGCGCCAGTGGCCACGCGCCGGGCCGCGCTGCACCGCTCTGTGCAGCAACACCTGCTGCGCGCGGCGCAGGAGCTTCAATCTGCCGGTGACGCAAAAGCTTCAGCGAAGGCGCGCGCGGCGCTCGAATCGCTACCCCATCTCTAAGCAAAGGGCGCGCAAGCTTGTTCTCCTGAAAACCCCCTTTCTTGAACCCTCAGGAGTGAAGCATGAAGGATTCCGTTATTGCCCGCCGCCAGTTCCTGGCCTGCGCTGCTTGGCTGGTCGCCCTGCCACAGGCGCACGCGCAAACGTCCGGCGCCAACCTGCCTAACAATCTGCAAACGGCGCTGCGCATCCTGTGCACGGCACCTGGCGGCACCATCCCTGACGTGGTGGCCAGGCGCTACGCCGAGACTCTGGGCGCCGCTTATCCCGGCGGCGTCATCGTCGATAACCGAGCAGGCGCCGCAGGCCGCATCGCCGTGGGTGCCCTGAAGCAGTCCGCACCCGACGGCGGCACGCTTCTGCTCGCCCAGGGTGCCGTGGCCACGGTCTACCCCTACCTGTATGAGAGGCTGGCCTACGACCCCCTGTTGGATCTGAAACCGGTCTCGTTGGCAGCCGAAGCCGTCCTGGGCCTGGCGGTAGGGCCAGCCGTGCCGGACAGCGTGACCGACCTGAGCAAACTCGTCGACTGGATCCGCAACAACCCGTCCAAAGCCACCCACGGCTCACCCGGCGTGGGCACGCTGCCGCATCTGATGATTGCGCTGCTGGCGCGCGAGGCCAAGGTCGATTGGCAGCACGTACCCTATGCGGGCGGGCCGCCGGCACTGATCGACCTGATGGCCGGCCGACTCGCGGCCCTGGCCCTGCCAGAAGGCTTGCTGCGGCCATTTCTCATTGCAGGCAAGCTGCGCGTGCTGGCCACCTCGGGGCCCACGCGCAGCAGCTTCTTGCCCCAAGTGGCGAGCGTCGTCGAACAGGGCTTCCCCAGTCTCGTGATGCGCGAGTGGTTCGCATTTTTTGCACCCCCCGGCACACCGGCTGTGCTGGTGGATGGGCTGTCATCGTCTATGCAGCGGGTGGCGCAGCAGCCAGGCTTGCGCAGCGCCCTCGGCGAAACCGGCATGCTGGCGCTGGCCAGTACGCCGGCCGAATTGCGTGAACGCATCGCCATGGAGCAGCCCTATTGGCGCGGCGTCCTCAGCGCCACAGGCGTGCGTGCCGAATGAATCCCACCACTCACAACGCCGAGGCCGCCTCAGTCGCCGCTGCCTGGGACAGCGCAGCGCAGGGTTGGGACCAGCACAGCAGCCTGATCCGTGCCTGGCTGGAACCCGCCACCGCCGCCATGCTCGACGCGGTGCGATTGGCCCCTGGCCAGAGCGTGCTCGACCTGGCTGCCGGCGCGGGTGACCAGACGCTGGATCTCGCACGCCGCGTTGGGCCCACCGGCCGGGTGTTGGCGGTGGATGTCTCCGAGGCCATCCTGAAGCTGGCAGCTGAGAAGGTGCGCGCGGCGGGCTTGTTCCAGGTTCGTTTTGCCCAAGCCGATGCCCAGGCCTTGAGCCCGGAGATGCACGGCTTCGACGCCGTGGTGTGCCGCCTGGGACTGATGTTCTGTCAGCAACCTCTTCTGGCGCTGAAACAGGCGCATGCAGCGTTGGCCGCAGGCGGGCGCCTCGCTGCACTGGTGTTCGCAGGCCCTGCGCAAAACCCCTGCATCACCGCCACCCTGGCCATTGCCCAGCGCCATGCCGGCGTCGCCGCCTGCGCCCCGGCAACGCCAGGTGGTCTGCTGAGCCTGGGCAACCCGCAGTTGATGACGACGCTGATGACGCAAGCCGGCTTCACTGAGATCGAAGTGCAGGCCCTGTCGGCACCCTTTTGGACAGCACGCTGCGAGGACTATGTCGACTTTGTGCGCAGTGCCGGCTCGCCGGTGATCGAGCTTCTCAAGCCTCTGCCCGCAGCGGCCCGCGAAGCAGCCTGGCAAGACATCACCGAGCAGTTGCGCAGCTTCACCACGCCGCACGGCTGGGTGGGGCCCAATGAGCTGCTGCTCTGCGTCGGGCGTCGTGTGCAGCACGGCCCGCCCGCCGGCACTGACGCCACGACTCGCCCGGCCCGATGACGGCGATGTCAACCATCGACACGCTCGGCGGGATTGAGTCAGCGCCTGTCAGCGCCTGTGAATGGCAAGCTGGGTCCCCCATCCGCAGTCGTCATCAAAAAGGCATTCATGTTCCATCCATCCACTCGACTCATGCACTCGATGGCCCGCTTGGGCGTTTCGCTTGCAGCGATCAGCCTGTACCCGCCAGCGTCAGCCGCTTCACTGGACGCTTATGCGGGTGTCATCGGTCGCTTCAGACAGTCGTACGCCGACAGTGCGTGGCGTGGGTGCGCAGGATGTGCAGGAAATCCTCGATGTCCACGAACTCGTCGCGTCCGCCCATGCTGGCCGGCGACGGCCCGTACACGTAGTCCGGCACGCCCTGCTGACGCCAGAGCCGCGCCGGCTCGGCGTTCAGGCAGCAATCGCCGTGCACTTCGGGATGGTGGGCGATCAGGTACGCTGGCGTGGCGCGCGCGGCCAACGCATCGTCAGCTCCACGCGCGCTGGACCCGGCCTGGGCCCGGCCGTAGCCGGCTGAGCCTACACTGCTGCGAAGGGCCCACACTGCCTGATCGCCCGCCATGATTTCGGCATCGAACGGAGGCTGGTTCGGTAGCTGCGACAGGCGCCACCCGCTGTGCCGCGCGGCGGGCGCGGCAACCACAGCCAGTGCTATTGTGTCGTCATGAAGCACGACGCGCAAGACACGCGCACCTTGCCGGCCGACTTGGCGCACGACGCGCTGGCGCAAGTGGACGCCAGCCGCGCCTTTCGCGGCGCCGCGCGGCACCGCGCGCTTTTGCGCCACCTGGTCATGCGGCTGCTGGCCGGGGACACGGGGGCGCTGAAGGAAAGCGTGATCGCAGTCGAGGTCTTCGGTCGGCCGGCTGGCCGTTTCGACCCGGTGCGCGACAGCATCGTGCGGGTCGAGGCGCGGCGGCTGCGTGCGCGATTGGCGACCTACTACGTCGGCGAGGGCCGTGGCGCGCCACTGCGCATCGGTCTGCCGGTGGGCAGCTACGTGCCGCAACTCGTCGCCTCCAACACCCTGCCGCGCAGCGCCGAGGCCACGCGCCGTGCGCGCGACCTCATCGAGCGGGGTGAACATTACCTGCGCCAGCCACTGTCGCAAGCCAACATCGAAGCCGCGCTGGACCGCTTCGACGCCGCGCTGCGCGAAGCGCCTGGGTCACCGGCCGCTTTCGTCGGCCTGGCCCGCGCCTGGTTGAACCTGGCCACCGGCTGGTACCGCGACCCTGCGATCGCCAGCGAACACGCCACCGAGGCCCTGCAGCAGGCCCTGCAGCTCGACCCGACCCAGCCGTTGGCGCACACCTTGCTGGGCGCACTGCAGAACCAGTTCCACCGCGACTGGCCGGTGGCGCAGCGCAGCTTTCGCCGTGCGCTGGCGCTGGCGCCCGAGTCGGCATTTGTCTGGTCGGCCTGGGGCTGCCACCTGAACCTGCGCGGCCAGATGGCTGAATCAGAAGCCGCGCTGTTGCGCGCCAGGGAGCTGGACCCGCAGTACCTGAATGCGCGCCCACACATGATCAACCTGCGCATCGGGCAAGGTCGCCATGCCGATGCCCAGGCCGAATGGGCTGCTCTGGCCGACGTGGCGCCGGACAGCATCAGTGTGGTGGGCCTGGGCGCGCTGCTGGCCTACCTGCGCGGTGACCATGCCGCTGGGCTGGCCCACTATCGCCGCGCCGCCGAGCTGATGCCCGAGTACCCGGCCTGCCACGCCCACGTGGCCGGTGCGCTGGCGCTGTGCGGCGACCTGCCTGCTGCGCGTGCGGCCCTGGCGGCCCTTGACGAGCGTTTTGCCCGCGCCACGGTCTCGCCCTATGTGATGTCCATCGTGGCCCTGCGCATGGGCGACCCGGAGCGGGCGTTGCAGCTTCTTAAGACCGCAGCCGATGTCGCCGACCCCAACGTCCTCTGGGCCCTGACCGACCCCTGCCTGGACACCCTGCGCGCCGACCCGCGCTTCGCAGCGCTGACTACCGCGCTGCGGCTGAAGCGCCGGACCGCCGCTGCCACGCCAGCAGCGCCACGCCGCCGCTGAACAGCAGCAACGCGCTGGCCGGCTCGGGCACTGGCGTGGCGATGGCCACTGTGGCCGCAGAAATGAAGGCCTGGCCCGACAGGCCCACGTCCAGGCCAGTGAAGCGCATCGACACCAGGGTCTCGCCGGCAAAGGGGGCTGGCAGGTTGTAAGTCTGCTGGTCGAGGCGGACCCTGTTCGGGACATCCACATAGGCCGGCACGGCGCTGACGCCGTCGATGACGTTGTTGAAAACGTTGTCGTAAAAGTCCCGGATGTTCAGGCCCTGGATCAGGTCCACCTTGTAATAGCTGCTGTTGGTGCCGAAGAACTCGACCGACCCATTGTTGGCGCCGACAGCACCAAAGGCGGAATTGATGAGGGTGTAAGCCGTGGTGACGCCGAACACGCCTACCGGAATGTCGAGCACGCCGATGAGGAAGCTGGTGTTGCCTGCTGGACTGGTGACGAGCTGGAAAGGAACGCCCGTCCAGTTTTGGGCGCCGGGAAACAACGGTGCGAGGGCCGCGCCCTGGGCGTTGGCCCGGATGTCGGCGTTGAGTATCGGCAGGGTCAAGGTCGTGTAAATGGTCGCCTGGGCGAGCGCTGCCCCCGACAACAGCGCGGCGGCGAGAAGTGGTTTGAACATGGTGTGCTTTCCTGGGTTGAAGCGGTGTGCTCCAGGAAACGATACGACGTGCGTGGCGCGGCGGGGGGTGCCAGCAGGTGACGCCGCAGTGACATGCGGGGCCTGAACCGACGCGCCGCTGGGTGGTGGATGCGCAGCGTCTATGCGGCTGGCTTGCGTGCTGCGGCCTCGCGACCGCGACCCCGCCAGCGTGGTCAAAGGGTCTGCAGTGACTCCCTCATGAAATGTTCGGGCCAAAACTCGGCTGCCAGTTGCTGGGCGGCGAGATCGAACGCCTGCTCGCTCGTGAGCGCCGCGCCCAGCGCAAGCAGCGCGTCGAAACTCTCTGCGCCCAGTGCGGCTCGCGCGGCCTCGTGTTGCAGGCGTTCCTCGCGCAACTCGTCTTCGCAGCGCATCCGGGCCGCCGCTCTGCGTTTGTGAGCCGCTGCACCCAGCAGGCATGCGGCCTCTTTCCAGACACCACGCAGCGCTGCGGCGCGGCCCACGAGCTCGAAGAAGGTCGAATGCAGCGTCAGGGAGCCCTGACCCTGAACCAGCGGCATGGCCTCGCGCAGCAAGGCCACTGCGCGCTGCGATTCGCCCCTCTCGAAGGCGCGCGTGGCTGCCATCTGCAACACCAGCGCCAGATTGAAGGCATGGCCGTCGCGACGGCGCAGGTCGAGCAGGGCCTCGATGCCCTCGTCGGCCCGAGCGCGCTCGCCCTGACGCTCCAGCACTTCGATGAAGCCGCCAAGTGCGTGACCTTCCATGCCCAGGTTCGAGACCGACCGCGCCACCGACATCAAGGCCTCGAAATGCTGCTGTGCGACATCGAGCTGGCCCCGCAGACGGGCCAGGCCGCCCAGCAAATCGTGGGCCCGGCCCAGCCCCGGCGCAAAGCCGAGGTCCTGGGCGAGTACCAGGAGCTCCCGGCTCAGGGCTTCGGCCTGCGCGTCATGCCCGGTCCAGTTCGACATCAGTGCCGCCTGTCCCAAAGCCCTGCAGCGACACGCATCGCCGGGCAGGGTCACTGCGCGTGCCAGCGCGCGCAGCGTCGCAGCCAGACCAGCGGCGACCACGCCGCGCGAAGGCCAGTAGTAACGCAGCGCGGCGGCCAGACGCAGGCCGATTGCAGCGGCCTCGGCGTCGCCTTCGCGGTCGCACCAGGCCAGCGCGTGCAGCAGGTTGTCGCGTTCGAGATCCAGGCGCAGCAGCGCCTGTGCC